>NZ_JBKABN010000018.1:0-137492 GCF_046269175.1 Serratia sp. J2 | reverse complement strand
CCACGGGGAGAGGGGGCTGCAATAGCGTTGTGGTCAGGGGCAGGAGTCTGTCTGCGGTATGCTTGGTGACTGGTAATAAGGGGGCTGTAGTCCGGTGCTGGAGTTTATCAGTGGCACATTAAAATTTGCCCTATGCGAGATGGAGTTATTGCGGTGCCGAGGCCAGTTACTGACGTTAATTTGTAGCACATTCAGTCCCCTCTCCCTGTGGGAGAGGGGCTGCAATAGCGTTGTGGTCAGGGGCAGAAGTCTGTCTGCGGTATGCTTGGTGACTGGTAATAAGGGGGCTGTAGTCCGGTGCTGGAGTTTATCAGTGGCACATTAAAATTTCCCCTATGCGAGATGGAGTTATTGCGGTGCCGAGGCCAGTTACTGACGTTAATTTGTAGCACATTCAGTCCCCTCTCCCTGTGGGAGAGGGTTAGGGTGAGGGGCGTCACTTTACGTATCCTGATGTATTTCTTTGCCTAATTGGCGGATATAGCGGGAAATGCCACTCATCGACAAAGTGATAAATCTTTCACATAAGTCGTTGGTGACATCCAAGAAATTCTATCGCATGTGAAATAACCATCATGTTTAAGTTTGTAGTTCACATACAGGGATATAGGAAAACTAAAAACTAATGATGCGAACGCTATCATGATTAAATACTTACTGATTACCATGTTATATTTTGGTTGCCTGTCAAAAATAAAGAAAAAAACAGAGCAAGAAAAAGTATAGAGTATCAAAGGCGTTGCAAAAAAGCAGACAAATATAGAGGCTGAAAATGTTATTTTATCCTTCATTAATATCAATGAGATAATGTGGCTGCAAATCAATATCGATAAGCATATAAATATAATCAGTAATGCCGTTGCTCCTAATATTTTCCAAAATCGATTATTTACACTCATCTTCTTAACCCATTGAGGATATATTGAAAGTTTGCTTCTGGTGTTCTTGGTTTTACCTTCAATCGCTTAATGCTTTCTCTAAGCCGATAGAGTCAAGAAACTCATGTTGGGGTTTTAGCTGGTTGATCCCGACATTACCCTTCAGGAAATCCCCCATATAGCCTTCCCAACTTGGGTTGAAATTTTTATCTGACATGATCTCACTCCATTGATAGTTCTAAGCTTTCCACTCCATTGAAAAATAAACTCTAGCACTATTGGTAAGCATTGTGAATGAGTATAACTTAATGCGGCGTTCTGCTATTGTCTCAGCCACATAATCAGCCCCTATAGGATCGCAGATGGACTGCCGTGCCGACTGTGGTGCCTGCTGTATCGCACCTTCGATTTCCAGCCCGATCCCTGGTATGCCCAACGGCAAACCGGCCAATACCCGTTGCATCCATCTGGACCAGCAACTGCGTTGTGGAATATTTCATTCGCCGCTGCGGCCCAAAGTCTGCGGCAGCCTGCAGGCCAGCCGTGAAATGTGCCACGATCGCCGTGATGAGGCGCTGATCTATCTTGCCAAGTTGGAGGTGGATACCGCGCCTTGAACGTCCTTCAGCCGCCACAGGCATAGCACCGCACCCAGGACCATCGCCAACGCAAAGTAAAATACCGCGTGATAACTCCACATTTCAGCCACGACCCCGGCGATCGAACCGGCAATAATCCAGCCAACGCGGGTGGTATTGGTAAACAGCGTGGTGGCCGCCCCGGCCTGGCCGGGCATCAAATCCTGGAAATAGAGCATACCAATCCCCGCCAGCACCCCGATAAACAGCGCATTCAGCAGTTGCAGGGCGATCAGTTGCCAAGTACCGGTTATAAACAGTAGCCCGGCATAGAACAGCACCCCGGCAATCACCGCACAACGCATCAGGAAGCGCTTGCCAAAGCGTTGGGCCACCATGCCTGCGAGCAACATGGTCGGGATTTCCAGCCCGGCAGCGGTACCCATCAGTATTCCCGTCAGTTTTTCCGGTAACTGCAGTTCCCGCACCATGTACAGCGGCATATTGATCAAATACATGCTGTTGGCCGTCCACATTAACGTGCAGGCCATAAACAGCAATAACGTATCCCGGCGGTTCTGGCGGGGGGCTTCCAGCGTCGCCCCGCCAGTACTCTGCACTTTTGGCATGGAGGGCAACATCTTCCATACCAGCGCTCCGCAGAGAATAAAGGCTGCGGCGGCGGCCAGATACATCACCTTAAAACCAAACCCCAAGGCCAGGGCAAAGGCGATCGGTGGGCCAATCACCCAGGCCAGCGAAACCTGAGCACGCAGGATAGAACTGAACATCACCGTTCCCCGGCCGGTGTGCTCGGCATGTTCTCGTGCCAGGGCAAACATCTGTGGGTTGGCGGTCGAGCCGAAGCTGCTCAGCAACACGCCGACGAACAGCAGCAGGTAATAGTTACGGTTCCAGGCGAACAGCGCACAAGCCAAGGCACCCAACATGCAGCACAGAAAGATCAGTGATTTGCGATCGCCCCTCTTATCTGAGCGGCTGGCCAGAAACTGGCTGACCAAAATGCCGATCACCGCGCTGCCGGTAAAGAACAGCCCGACCATCGTTGGCCGTACGTTCACTTCGGTGGAGAGGAACAGACTCAGCGTGGGCGTCTGTAAGGCACCGGCAATCCCGGTGAGAAAAGCCACGACCAGAAATGCCAACGACGTTAAATCGGGCAAGTGTCGTGTCGCCGCAGTTGAAGTACGCATAAGCTGAATGAATAGCCAAAGAGAAGGGAGACGCGCGCATAATACGCTCGTTTAAAAAAAACAAAAACCTGTTTCAATCAAGGAATAGGTAACTAGTTGGTATCTGTCGGCAGAAAAAGAGCAGGGTGATGTCACCATCACCCTGCGCTGGTGGCTAGCGGTTATGCGCCAGCAGGAACGTCGTGCGCGGTGTTCTTCAGCACTTCGCCCTGATATTTCTCAATTTCCAGCTGTGCCATCTGGCCGCAGTTGCCCTGTGCCAGGTTGGATGAGCCAATATCGAAAGTCAGGCAGTTAACGTTGCCGTTCTTACAGATCGACCCCGGCGTTGACGGATCGGCCGGATCGTACCAGGCACCTTCGCTGATCCGCACCGCACCCGGGCGCACGTCTTCACTGACAATGGCACCAACCAGGATCTGCCCACGGTCGTTAAACGCCCGCACCAGGTCGCCGTTGGTGATATTGCGCGATTTGGCATCCTCTGGATGGATCAAGATCGCTTCACGGTCGGCCACCGCATACTTCTTACGCAGCGGCGTGTTGTCGAGCTGTGAGTGCAGGCGGTTGGTCGGGTGCGCGGTATTCAGTGACAGCGGGTATTTGGCTGCCTCTGGGCCACGATACCATTCATGCGGCGGCATCCAGGTTGGAATACCTTTGCAATCCAGATACTCCATCTTCGAGATGGCATCGGAGTAGATCTCAATCTTGCCTGAAGGAGTCCCCAAAGGATTAAGCAGCGGGTTTTCACGATAATCGGCGAAACGTACCCACTGTTTGTTTTCCTGCGGGATCGGGAAACGAATGTAGTTGTTCGACTCCCAGAACATGTCAAACGGCGGCAGGGCAACGCGGGCGGCGCGGGCCTGCAACTTCATGTCGTCGTACATGCCTTTCAGCCACTGGGTTTCGTCTTTGCCTTCGGTAAAGGCATCCAGCACGCCGAGCTTGGCGGCCAAAGCGGCGAAGATGTCGAAGTCGTTGCGTGACTCATGCTGCGGCGGCACGCACTGATGCATCGGGAAGACGTACAGCTGCGAGTAGTCACCGCCCATCTCCAGATCGTTACGCTCATAGCTGGTGGTCGCGGGCAGCACGATATCCGCATGCTTGGCGGTCGCCGTCCAGTACGGTTCGTTAACCACGATGGTTTCCGGGCGCTGCCAGGCTTTGACCAGATTGTTGGTGTCCTGATGCTGGTGGAAGGTATTACCACCGGCCACGTACACCATCTTCACGTCTGGGTAAGTGACATCGGTCCCATTGAAGTGAATGGTCTTGCCTGGGTTGGTCAGGCATTCGGCGATACGAGCCACCGGGATTGGCGTTGGTGAATTTTTCGGTGCATTCCCCGCAGAGATACCGGAGAGGATGCCGCCTTTGGCCGTTGGGCTGCCGCCGGAAGAGTAGTGATAGCTGAAGCCAAAGCCGCCGCCTGGCAGGCCGATCTGGCCAAGCATGGCCGCCACGGTCACCAGTAACCAGTGCTGTTGCTCACCGTGATGCTGACGCTGGATCCCCCAGCCGCCCATGATCATGGTGCGCTGTTTCGCCATATCGCGCGCCAACTGGCGCAGCACTTCGGCATCGACGCCGCTGATATCGGCAGCCCACTCGGCCGTTTTCGGCGTGCCGTCGGTTTCACCCAGCAGATAGGCCTGGAACTTGTCGAAGCCTACGGTGTAGGTTTTCAGGAAGTCCGGGTTATGCAGCTTTTCGGTCAACAGGGTGTGGGCGATACCGATCAGCATCGCGCTGTCGGTATACGGACGCGGAGCGATCCACTGTGCGCCGACATATTTGGCACTGTCGCTGTGCACCGGATCGATGCTGATGATGCGGGTGCCTTTCTTCTTCAGCGCCTCAAAGCCGGTCTGGCCGACGTGGTCGGGTATGTTCCAGCTGTTTTTCAGCGTAACCATCGGGTTACAGCCCCACAGGATCACCAGTTGGCTGTTGTCGATGACGTTTGGCCAGGCGGTTTGCTGTTCGTAAACCTCCATTGACCCCATCACGTGCGACATGATCACCTGTGCAGCACCGGTAGAATAGTCACCGGCGTAGCCAAGGAAGCCGCCGCTCAGGTTCATCAGGCGTTGCAGCAGGGTACGGCTGTTGTGCAGCATGCCCACGCTTTTCCAGCCGTAAGAACCGGCATAGATCGACTGCGGGCCGTGATCTTTTTGCAAACGGACGATTTCGTTACCGACCAGATCAATCGCTTTTTCCCAGCTGACGCGCACCCATTCATCGTTGCCGCGCAGCTCGGTGCGGCTGCCAGGGCCGCCTTCCAGCCAGCTTTTACGTACCATTGGGTACTTGATACGGTTTTCCGCATGCACCTGGTGGGGGGCCATGGTGATCAGATCGTTCGGGTAAGGATCGTCTTTGACCGGTAACACGCCGACCATTTTTCCGTCTTGCACGATGGCTTCAAATGCGCCCCAGTGCGCCCCGGTCAGGATGCCTTTCTGCGCCTGACGTAAGGCCACAAATTGTGGCAATGCCTGGCTGATGGCTTCCGCCAACGCCGATTTAGGCCACAGACCCGCAAATAGAGGCACGGCGGCCAGGGCGCTGGCACCGGTCAGGAAACGACGGCGGCTCATGGCCAATGGTTGTTGTTGGTACTTGCTCATTTCGCTTCTCCCTTAACTTTTGGCCGGTGTGGCAGGTTGCATATCGCTGGCATGTTTCTGAACGTACTGCGTCAGAACGCGCAGTTGTTCTTGTGACAGCGAGGTGCGAGGTGCCATACCTTTAATCACGCCGATCCACTGGTTGGCGTTGAAGCGATCAAGGGCGGTCAGGCCGTGGCAGCCGGTACAGTTGGCGGACATCATATCGGCGGTGTAACGCCAGATTTTCTGCTGATCGTCGATCAGTTGCTTACGTGGCAACCACACTTGCAATGAAACCTGATGCCAGACCAGGCCAGTTTCGGCGTCGGTCATAGTGCTGCCGGTTTTCAGCAGTTTGCGCGCGTCTTCGCCCAGCAGGACGCTAAGGATACGTTTACCTTGCGCAGCGTAGAATACTTCGCTGACGCCATCCTGTTGCCAGCCGCTGACGTCAACCAGCACCTTGTCACCTTCCTGTTTCACGACGTGAACTTCGGTTGAAGGCATCAGGTTACCGGCATTATGCGTATCGTCGGCTTTCAGGAAGAACGGTTCGGTAGCGATGGTAAACAGCGTGGTCGCTGTTGGAGAAGTTTCCGCCGCGGCTTTCGCCAGTTCGGCAGCGCCGGCCTGTGCGGCACCGCTCATATCCGGCAGGATATGCGCAACGCCCTTGTGGCAGTCGATACAGGTTTCGCCTTGCTTGATGGCCACCGGGTGTTGAATTCGGGCTTCAGGACGCTGGGCAGTGATATCCATGGCATCGAAGCTATGGCAAGAACGGCAGGTGGCCGAATCGTTTTCTTTCAGCGTTTTCCACACCGATTGCGCCATGGCCAGCTTATGGGCTTCGTATTTTTCCGGAGTGTCGATTTTGCCGGTCATTTCGCCGTAAATGTCTTTCACCGCGCGGATCTTGGTCCACAGGTAATCGAGCGGCTCATGAGGGACGTGGCAATCGGCGCATTCAGCGCGGATCCCCTTGGCGTTCTGGAAGTGGACACTGCCTTGATATTCGGCCAGAGGTTGTTGCATGGTGTGGCAGGAGACACAGAAGGCGGTATCGCTGGTTTTATGGAAGACCGTTGCGGTCCCTGCCAGCAGTGCGGCACCGAGAATAATCCCGATCACCAAAATCCAAAGCCATCCCCACCGGCGTCGCTTTTCAAAGCCAGCTTGTTTTTTGCTCATATTGAACCCACTTATAGTTATGAAATACCAAGGAAAAACTTGCCAAAAAGGTTTCGACACCAGGTCAAAAACACCTGGATAAGTATAGGTATTTTCGCAAAAGAAACCTAATACCTTAGGGGTATTTACAGTGAAAAGTAGAGTGATTGAGCAATAAAGTAGCGTTATATTCTGATTTATATAATGCGCTACTTGAGATGAGCAGAGGAGAAATGACAGGGAATAACGTCACAATATAGGCAGATATACCTGTTGGCTTAACCATAGGTGGATCGCCGTTCTGCTCGCTTCAAAATGGGGCTCCGGCAGGTCGTGCGGGGAACACCAGCGCCATTCGGCACATTTTTCCGGCTCTTTCAGCTCGGCTTCCCCTCCTGGATGCTGAACCAGCATACAGATCGACACCGTATGTTTTCCCTCTGCCCGCCAGGTTTGCAGATTATTGCTGATGCCAATAAAGGTTGGCGGAGCTATCTGCAAACCGGTCTCTTCGGCGATTTCGCGTTGGGCACACTGCTCAAAGGTTTCCCCCGCGTCAAGATGACCCCCGGGGATCGACCAAAAAGGGGCATGGGTGCTGCAGCGTTTCCCCAGCAGGATTTGCCCTTGAGCGTTAACGATTATGACCCCGATACCGGTGGCAACCATGTTGTTATCTTCCTTCAGCACTGTTTCAGCACAGTATGCCATTTTCCCCTTCACATGGGGGCTTTAGCCAGAAAAGTGTGCGTAAGGTCAAAAAACTATCACGTCGAGATCGAGAAAACTTGCTTTCGGTGATAGCTGCTCACACACTCATTGAAACGTTTCAGCGTCATCGATGGCCTGGTTAGGCGATGGGTAACGCTCCTTTTTCTTAACTTGGCTGAAACGATTCAATTCAGCAGGAGAGGAGAACCATGTTCCAGTTGTCACAGCAAGATATTCACCTGGGAGCTGCCGCTAGCGGCAAACAGGAAGCCATCCGGCAGGTAGCGGCAGCGCTTACCTCTGCCGGATGCGTCAGCGCCGCCTATGTTGACGGCATGCTGCAGCGCGAGCTGCAAACCTCTACTTATCTGGGCAACGGCATCGCCATTCCACATGGCACTACAGATACCCGCGATCTGGTGCTGAACACCGGTGTTCAGGTATTCCAGTTTCCACAGGGTATCGAGTGGGGCGAAGGCCAGACGGCCTATGTGGTGATCGGCATTGCTGCGCGTTCTGATGAACACCTGGCATTACTGCGTCAGCTCACGCACGTGCTCAGTGATGACAGCGTCGCCGAACAGCTGGCAAAAACGACTTCAGCCGAAGAACTGCGCAGTTTGCTGATGGGCGAGAAGCTGTCGGCTGAATTCAAGTTTGATGCCTCACTGATTGCTCTTGATGTGGCCGCCGATTCGCTGATGACGCTGCAAGCTTTGAACGCGGGCCGTCTGCAAAAAATCGGAGCGGTTAACGCCCAGTTTGTCAGCGATGTGATCACCCGCAAACCGCTGAATCTGGGGCAGGGTATCTGGTTGAGTGACAGCACCGAAGGCAACCTGACTAGCGCCGCCACCGTCAGCCGCCCGGCACAGGCGTTTGATGAAGAAGGCGAAAAGGTCGCGCTGTTGCTGACCGTCGCCGTCGCCGATCAACAACCGCTGACGGTGCTGAACTACTTAAGCGATCTGTTAGTGAGCCAAAAAGCTGAACGCTTGCTGAACGCCGATGCGGTGAGCGTGCTGGCGTTACTGACCAGCGAAGTAGCCGAAGAGAGCGCGGTTCTGAGTGCGGAATACGTCGTGCGCAATGAGCATGGCCTGCATGCCCGCCCAGGCACTGCGCTGGTCAACGTAATCAAACAGTTCTCCAGTGAAATTACCGTTACCAATCTCGACGGTAGTGGTAAACCGGCTAACGGCCGCAGCCTGATGAAGGTCGTGGCACTGGGAGTGAAAAAAGGTCATCACCTGCGCTTTACCGCTAGTGGTGACGATGCTGAAGCCGCGCTGAAAGCCATCGGTGAAGCCATCAGTGAAGGTCTTGGCGAGGGTGCAGCATGAGCAGAAGAGTAGCAACCATAACCCTGAATCCGGCTTACGATCTGGTGGGCTTTTGCCCGGAGATCGAACGGGGCGAGGTTAACCTGGTAAAAACTGCCGGTCTCCATGCGGCAGGTAAAGGGATCAACGTTGCCAAGGTACTGAAAGATTTAGGTATCGACGTCACCGTTGGCGGTTTCCTTGGTAAAGACAACCAGGATGGTTTCCAACTGCTGTTCAGCGATTTGGGGATTGCCAACCGTTTCCAGGTGGTCCCTGGGCGTACACGTATCAACGTTAAGCTGACGGAAAAAGACGGTGAAGTGACCGATTTCAACTTCTCCGGTTTTGAAGTGACGCCGCAGGATTGGGAACGCTTTGTGGTGGATTCCCTGAGCTGGCTGGGCCAGTTCGACATGGTGGCGGTCAGCGGTAGCTTGCCTGCCGGGGTTGCACCGGAAGCGTTCACCGAGTGGATGACCCGCCTGCGTGCGCAGTGTCCGTGCATCATTTTTGACAGCAGCCGTGAAGCGCTGGTGGCCGGGCTGAAAGCCTCGCCGTGGTTGGTAAAACCTAACCGTCGTGAACTGGAAATCTGGGCAGGCAAAGCCTTGCCGAAGTTGGAAGATGTGGTGGAAGCCGCTCACGCCCTGCGTGAACAGGGCATTGCCCACGTGGTGATCTCACTGGGTGCCGAAGGCGCGCTGTGGGTTAACGCCTCTGGCGCCTGGATCGCCAAACCGCCAGCCTGTGAGGTGGTCAGCACCGTGGGTGCCGGTGATTCCATGGTCGGCGGCCTGATCTACGGCCTGCTGATGCGTGAATCCAGCGAACATACCTTGCGCTTGGCCACTGCCGTGGCTGCTCTGGCAGTGAGCCAGAGCAACGTTGGCATCACCGATCGCCCGCAGTTGGCCGCGATGATGGCGCGCGTCGATCTGAAACCCTTTAATTAATCGCAGGAGTCAGAATGAAAACGCTGCTGATGATAGACAGTTCGCTCGGGCAGGCTCGTAGCCACCTGGCGAAACGCATGCTTGAGGCCGCTGCGGCCAAAACCGGCCTGACGCTGGTTAACACGGCCAACGAGGCTGAACTGGTGGTGGTAGCGGGTGTTGCTGCACCTGCTGACGCTGAGCTGAACGGCAAACAGGTTTATATCGGTGATGTGGAACACGCGGTGCGTGAACCTGAAGCCTTCCTGGCCACAGCACAGGCGCAAGCCAAACCGTATCAGGCTCCGGCCCAGGCGGTAGCACCGGCAAAATCTGCCGGTCCGAAACGCATTGTTGCCGTTACCGCTTGCCCGACCGGCGTTGCGCATACCTTTATGGCGGCCGAAGCCATCGAGAGCGAAGCCAAGAAACGTGGCTGGTGGGTGAAAGTGGAAACCCGTGGCTCCGTCGGTGCCGGGAATGCAATCACCCCAGAAGAAGTGGCTGCGGCCGACCTGGTGATTGTTGCGGCCGATATCGAAGTGGATCTGGACAAGTTTGCCGGCAAGCCAATGTACCGTACCTCGACCGGTTTGGCGTTGAAGAAAACCGCGCAGGAACTGGATAAGGCACAGGTAGAAGCCGAGATCTTCCAGCCGCAAAAAAGTGGCAGCACCGCGAGCTCAGGCAAGAAGAAAGAGAGCGCAGGGCCTTATCGCCACCTGCTGACCGGCGTGTCTTACATGCTGCCGATGGTGGTGGCGGGCGGTCTGTGCATCGCGCTGTCGTTCGTGTTTGGTATCAAGGCGTTTGAAGTCAAAGGTACGCTGGCTGCGGCGCTGATGCAGATCGGTGGTGGTTCGGCCTTTGCGCTGATGGTGCCGGTTCTGGCTGGCTACATTGCGTTCTCCATTGCGGATCGTCCAGGCCTGACTCCGGGCCTGATTGGCGGTATGTTGGCGGTCAGCACCGGTGCGGGTTTCCTTGGCGGTATTATTGCCGGTTTCCTGGCGGGTTACGTGGCCAAGGCCATCAGCGGCAAGCTGCGTTTGCCACCGAGTATGGAAGCGCTCAAGCCGATCCTGATTATTCCTCTGGTTGCCAGCCTGATCACCGGTTTGATCATGATTTACGTGGTGGGCACGCCCGTCGCCAAGATCATGGTTGGCCTGACCAACTGGCTGCAATCGCTTGGCACCGCCAACGCGGTACTGCTGGGCGCAATCCTCGGTGCGATGATGTGTACCGATATGGGCGGCCCGGTTAACAAGGCGGCCTATGCCTTTGGTGTGGCGTTGTTGAGTTCTTCAGTCTACGCACCGATGGCGGCGATTATGGCGGCAGGTATGGTGCCACCGCTGGCGATGGGGCTGGCGACCATTCTGGCTCGTCGCAAGTTCGAGAAGTCCGAGCAGGAAGGGGGCAAAGCCGCGTTGGTGTTGGGCCTGTGCTTTATCACTGAAGGGGCAATTCCGTTTGCCGCCCGTGACCCGATGCGCGTTCTGCCGTGCTGTATCGCAGGTGGTGCTTTGACCGGTGCGCTGTCGATGGCCTTCGGTGCAAAACTGATGGCACCACACGGTGGTCTGTTCGTGCTGTTGATCCCAGGTGCTATCTCGCCGGTGCTGCTGTATCTGCTGGCGATTGTGGCGGGTACTCTGCTGGCGGGCGTAGCCTATGCGGTTCTCAAACGCTCTGAAGCGCCGGTAGCCACGGTCGCGTAACGACAACCACAAAATAAAAAACCGGCATCTGAAAAATGCCGGTTTTTTTATGTCTGCAGAAAAATTACTGCTGCGCTTTCAGCCAGGCAATTTCCTCGGCCCAGATATCCGGGTTCACCGTCTCCAGGATCAGCGGGATATTATCAAAGCGCGGGTCGCGCATGATATAGCTGAACACGGTCTTACCGATATTGCCTTCACCCAGGCTGTGGTGGCGGTCAACGCGGCTGCCAAACTCGCTCTTGGCATCGTTAAGATGCATACCGCGCAGGTAGTTAAAGCCCACCACGTCGGCCAACTCTTTAAACGTCTTCTGGCAATCCTCTTCGCTACGCAGATCGTAACCGGCGGCGAAAGCGTGGCAGGTATCAATACAGACGCCGACGCGGCTCTTGTCTTCTACACCGTCGATGATCGCCGCCAGATGTTCAAATTTGAACCCCAGATTGCTGCCTTGCCCGGCGGTATTCTCGATCACGGCGGTGACGCCCTGGGTTTTATCCAGCACGATGTTGATTGACTCGGCGATCCTTGCCAGGCATTTATCCTCATCGATCTGCATCAGGTGGCTGCCTGGGTGGAAGTTCAGCAGCGTCAGCCCCAGTTGCTCACAGCGTTGCATCTCGTCAAGAAATGCCTCGCGGGACTTCTCCAGCGCCTCCGTTACCGGATGGCCGAGGTTAATCAGATAACTGTCGTGCGGCAGGATCTGCCCTGGGCCGTAGCCGTACTGTGCGCAGGCACTTTTAAACTTGTCTATCACGTCGGCAGGCAGCGGGGCGGCCTTCCATTGACGCTGATTTTTAGTGAACAGGGCGAATGCGGTCGCCTCTAATTCGTGTGCGCGGATCACGGCCTGATCTACGCCGCCAGAAGCGCTGACGTGTGCACCGACAAACTTCATTTTCATTCTCCTGTGTTAACGCTGCCATTATGGCATTGATAAGCGAAGGATTGAATGGCGGGGGCAAAACAAGCAGGCCCGAAAGCTCGGGCCTGAAGAGGGGGGATCACAACAGGTGCTGCACCAACAGGTTGATTGCACCGCCGCCAACGATCAGCCAGACGAACAGCAGCGTCGCCAGCAATATGGGCTTCACACCGGCCTGACGTACCGCGCTAATGTGGGTGGTCAGCCCTAAGGCGGCCATTGCCATGGCCAGCATCCAGGTGTCGATGGTGATCAGATGCTGTACCAGCGTGGCCGGGATCAGGTTGAACGAGTTCAGCCCGGCAACGGCGATGAACAATACGGCGAACCACGGAATGGTGATGGCCGATTTTTCACTCTTGCTGCCGCTGCCGCTACCGGCCCGGCGGCTGATATAGCCAGACAGCAACAGCAGGAACGGGGCCAGCATCATGACGCGGATCATCTTGGCGATCACCGCCGCGTTTTCCGCATCCGGGCCGATGGCATGGCCAGCAGCAACCACCTGAGCCACTTCATGGATTGTCGAACCTGCGTAGATGCCGAAGGTTTCCTGCGTCAACGGCAGCCATTGGAAGTGCTCATTCAGTTGATACAGCCACGGATAGGCAAAGATCGCCAGCGTACCAAACACCACTACGGTAGAGACTGCGACGGCAACCTTGCTGGAGTCCGCCTTCAGCACCGGCTCGGTGGCCATTACGGCTGCGGCTCCGCAGATGCTGCTACCGGCACCGATCAGCATGGTGGTTTGGCTATCGAGGCCGAACACTTTTTTACCCAACCAGCAGGCCAGCAAGAAAGTGCTGCTCAGGGTCAGGGCATCGATAATGATCCCGCTGGCCCCCACGTCGGCAATTTGCTGGAAGGTTAAACGAAAGCCATAAAGAATGATCCCCAGGCGCAGCAGCCGCTGTTTGGCCAACTGTACGCCGGTGTGGCAGCTAGGCTGCAACCAGGGATAAAGAGTGTTGCCAACCAGGATGCCGAACAGGATCGCCAGCGTTAGAGCGCCTAATCCCAACCCGGCAATCCAGGGTACATCGCCCGCCCAGACCGAAAACGCGGTCAGCGCGCCGGTCAGCAGTAAGCCTGGTATCAACCGGGGTAGTCCAAACAGGGGAAAACGCTGTTCGGGATAGGGTTGAGTGCTGTGACTCGCCATGATTATTCTGTCCTCTGCTAAATTCCTGAGTGCAATGATAAAAGCAGGTGACCTAAAAGAGAAATTGATTATATATTTATAACCTATCGGAATAAGTGGTTTATCGCCTGGACGGTTCGGCTACGTCGCCAAGCCTAATCCTGTAAACGTGATAACCTTATAAGGCAGGGCGGTGAGCTTACCGACGCCGTGTGACTGTTTTTTTGGTGTTTTAATTTAAATGGTTTTGTCTTTACCTTATGGATTTCAAGCGCAGGTAACAACGCGGCAGCTTGAAAGACGCGGGTATAACCATTCTCTTTATGTCGAGGCTGTTATGCATATCACTTTGCGCCAACTGGAAGTTTTTACCGAGGTGCTGAAAAGCGGATCCACCACTCAGGCCTCAGTGGTATTGGCTTTATCACAATCGGCGGTCAGCGCGGCGCTGGCCGATCTGGAAGGACAACTGAAGGTGTTGTTGTTCGATCGCGTGGGTAAACGCCTGGTGATCAACGAACATGGCCGCTTGCTATATCCCAAAGCACTGGCTCTGCTGGAACAGGCTGGGGAAATTGAACAGCTGTTCCTGCATGACAGCGGCGCGTTACGTATCGCCGCCAGCAGCACCATCGGCAACTATATGCTGCCAGAGATGATTGCCCACTATCGCAAAGATTTTCCTGCTACTCCGTTGGAATTGAATGTGGGGAATAGCCAGGAGGTGATTGTTGCGGTAGCCGATTTTCGTGTCGATCTGGGGCTGATCGAAGGGCCGTGCCACATGCCTGAGTTGGTCACCCAGCCGTGGCTTGAAGATGAGCTGGTGGTGTTTGCCGCGCCGGATAACCCATTGCTACGGCAACCGGTGACTCTCGCAACGCTGGCCAGTGCCCCTTGGATCCTGCGGGAGCGGGGGTCTGGCACGCGGGAAGTGCTGGATCATTTGCTACTGGCGCACCTGCCAAACTTCCAGTTGGTGATGGAGTTGGGCAACTCGGAAGCGATCAAGCACGCGGTCCGCCATGGTATCGGCATCAGTTGCCTGTCACGTCGCGTAGTGGAAGAACAGCTGGCTAGCGGAGCCTTGGTGGAACTGAGTATCCCTCTGCCGCCATTGATGCGCACGCTGTATCTGATCCATCACCGGCAAAAACACATTTCCAATGCGCTACAGCGTTTCTTGAGCTATTGCGTTGGGCAACATCCGCTCAAGGTGGCATAAAGTCATCATTAGGACCGCTGCTAATAATTGGCCGCGGATTATGAAGCTATCTTATATCAGGGCAATGTTACTAGTTCGCTGGCGGGTATTTGTTACAATCCGGCCCTCATTTTTGACGAGCAGATAGGGTAAGAATGGCTCAGCAGGATATAAAAACAGCGGGGCAGCAAGCACCCGGATTACGCCGCGAGCTGAAAGCGCGGCATTTAACCATGATTGCCATTGGCGGTTCCATCGGTACCGGCCTGTTTGTTGCCTCTGGCGCAACGGTTTCCCAGGCAGGCCCAGGCGGCGCGTTACTCTCCTATGCATTGATTGGTCTGATGGTGTATTTCCTGATGACCAGCCTGGGTGAGCTGGCGGCGTTTATGCCTGTTTCAGGATCGTTTTCCACCTATGGCGCCAAGTATGTTGAAGAGGGCTTCGGCTTTGCGCTGGGCTGGAACTACTGGTACAACTGGGCGGTGACCATTGCGGTCGACCTGGTGGCGTCACAGCTGGTGATGAACTACTGGTTCCCGGACACGCCGGGCTGGATCTGGAGCGCCCTGTTCCTTGGCCTGATGTTCTTGCTTAACTACATCTCGGTCAAAGGCTTCGGTGAAGCGGAATACTGGTTCTCGCTGATCAAGGTGAGCACGGTAATTATCTTTATCGGCCTTGGCGTACTGATGATTTTCGGTATCCTGAAGGGCGGTGAAAATGCCGGTTGGCATAACTGGACGATCGGTGATGCGCCGTTTGCCGGTGGCTTCTCGGCCATGATTGGCGTGGCGATGATCGTCGGCTTCTCGTTCCAGGGCACCGAGCTGATCGGTATCGCGGCGGGCGAGTCGGAAGATCCGGGCAAGAACATTCCACGCGCGGTGCGCCAGGTGTTCTGGCGTATTCTGCTGTTCTATATCTTCGCGATCCTGATCATCAGCCTGATCATTCCTTATACCGATCCAAGCCTGTTACGCAATGACGTGAAAGACATCAGCGTCAGTCCGTTCACGTTGGTATTCGAACATGCTGGCCTGCTGTCTGCGGCGGCGGTGATGAACGCGGTGATCCTGACGGCGGTGCTCTCTGCGGGTAACTCTGGGATGTATGCCTCAACCCGTATGCTGTTCACGCTGGCTTCGGAAGGTAAGGCACCACGCATTTTCGCCAAGCTGTCAAAAGGCGGTGTGCCGCGTAATGCGCTGTATGCCACCACCGTCGTGGCGGCGCTGTGCTTCCTTAGCTCGATGTTTGGTAATCAGTCCGTTTATCTGTGGCTGCTCAATACCTCGGGCATGACCGGCTTTATCGCCTGGTTGGGGATCGCCATCAGCCACTACCGTTTCCGCCGCGGCTATGTGATGCAAGGGAATAGCCTGAGCGATCTGCCGTATCAGTCCGGTTTCTTCCCGTTGGGGCCAATGTTTGCCTTCGTGCTGTGCTTGATCATCACGCTGGGGCAGAACTATCAGGCTTTCCTGGCGGACCGTATCGACTGGTACGGCGTGACGGCGACCTACATCGGTATTCCACTGTTCCTGATTATCTGGTTCGGTTATAAGCTGACGCGCGGCACCAAAGTGGTGAAGTACAGCGAAATGGAATTCCCGAAGTGGAATCCTGACAAGTAAGTGATTGGCTCTAGACGCGGCGGGTTACCGCCGCGTTATCTCCCCGTAAAAACCCCCCAGTTAAACGCTAACCAAAAAAAGGGCCGCACGATGGCAGCCCCTTGTTACAAACTATACTCGGCAATCAGAAGTTGTAAGTCATGCCTACGGTATAACGACGGCCATCCAGCGTGGTATTGTAGTGTTCGTAATCCACGGTTTTATCCAGAATGTTGTAAACCCCGCCGCTAAGCTGCAGGTTTTTAAGCGCCTGGTAACTCACCCCGGCATCAACAAACGTATAGGATGGCGTGCTGACCGCCATGGAGGTACGGCTCAGGTATTCCGAGGTTTCGCTGCGGAAGTTAACGCGTGACCACAGGCCGAGATCCTCAGTGGCTTGCCAATCCAGCACGCCATTGATCATGTGCTTCGGCATCTGGTTCAGCGCCTTGCCCTGGAACTCACCGCTCTTTTGTTCAGACTCGGTAAAGGTGTAGTTGGTGCTCAGCTTCCAGTCTTCGGTGATCTGCCAGCCGGTGGTCACTTCGATACCGCGCATATTGGCTTTATCCACGTTGACGCGGTCGCTGACGAAATCATAAGTGGTGTTACCGATGGTGCAGGCCGGATCCTCTGAACTGTTACAGCGGCGAACTTCGGTGATCTTGTCTTTGAAATCGGTGTTGTACAGGGTGATGCCTGCGTTCAGCCCCTCCTGGTTATCCCACAGTATGCCGACTTCTTCACTGATGCTTTTCTCTGGCTTCAGATTCGGGTTACCCACGATGATGCCGTTGCTCACGCCACCGCCGGTGATCTGGCCCCAGTTGGCAGAGGACTGGCGCAGGTCTGGCGAGCGATAACCCGCAGAAACTCCGCCTTTTACGGTCCACATCTCTGTCAGGTGCCACACGCCATACATGCGCGGTGTCCAGTGGCTGCCGTAGTTCTGATCGCGATCCATACGGATCCCGGTGGTCAGGCTGAAATCGTTGGTCAGCGCCCATTCGTCTTCGGCGAACAGCGCCCAGCTCCAGCGGGTCAACTGGTCTAAACCGTCAGCGGCTTCCAGTTGGTTGCCACCGTCCTGCAATTTCTCGTAGCGGTATTGCCCGCCGAGGTTCAGCATGTGGGAGCCAAGGTCAAACTGGGTCTGGGTATTGAAGATGGTGTTGTACATCTTCATGTTACGTCCGGGGTTATTGGTCTCTTCGCGCTGAATGTAGCTGGTGCTGTTACCAAAGTCGTAATAGCCGTTATGGGTGATCGAGTAGTTATTACGGGTATACAGGTTGTCGCTGGAGGAGTTCGGCTTACAGACGCCTTTGCGGCAGTTTTCTAATGCTACGGACTTACCCGGCGTGCTGTTGCGATCCTGCAGGGAACGGCCGATTTCGAAATCAAAATCGTTCTTTTCATCCGGCGTCAGGCTGAATACCGCCGTGCCGCTGCGCATACGCTGTTCGTTAAAGCCATTGGTGAAGTGGTCTTCCCCACGATGGGAGAACAAACCATTCACCCGCAGGCCAAGTAGCCCCTCGATCAGCGGGCCGGAGGCGTAGGCGTTGGTCTGGTAGATATCACCGGAATCCCGGTCTTCCTGAATGGTGGCATCGCCTTGCAGGGAGCCAACCCAGTCTTTAGTGGTCGAGGTTTTACGCGTGATGATGTTGATCACCCCGCCCATGGCATCGGAGCCATAGAGTGAAGACATTGGCCCGCGTACCACTTCAATACGTTCAATAGCCTGCAATGGCGGCAACCAACCTTGCTCGATACCGGCATTATCGCTGTTAGGGCGGGTGCCACGCGTATCGACACGTTTACCATCGATCAGGATCAGCGTGTATTTGGAGGACATACCACGAATGCTGATATCGCTGCTGCTGGCACCGCCGGTTACCACCACGCCCGGCACGTCTTTCAACGCATCGGTGACGTCTCGGTAGGCGCGGGTTTCCAACTGTTGGCGGGGGATCACCGAAATGGTGGCCGGCGAATCTTGAATTCTCTGCTGGAAACCGGAGGCGGTGACCACCATGGTATCTTCAGTTTGTGCCAGAGCGCTGCCGCTGGCGAGTGATGCGAGGATTAACGCGGTTAAAGTGTTATAGCTTGGCTTTTCCATGGGTTAAATATTCCCGTCCCGAGGTCAACAGGTTTTCCTGTTAGTTGTTTGATTTAAAAGAATATGTTTTCACGCTGCCGCGAGAATTTCCGTTGCGTGAGTAAAACGTCAGGCCATTGTAAGGAAATTGACAGAAATGTAAATGCAAATGATAACTCGTATCATTTGTATATTTGATCAGTAATGTATTGAAACCAGAGGAAAAGGAGGGGGATAGCCCGGCGCACTGCAGTGGTGCGCCGGGGGGAGGTCAGCGTTTCTGGATGTAAGTGATCGCCAGTGCCAATGCCAGCACCAGCCCTTTAATGATATCCATGGCGTAGTAGGGCACGGAGAGCATCACCAGGCCGTTTTGCAATACGCCCAGGATAATCGCGCCAACCAGGGTGCCCAGAGCATTAGGCTTGCCGGAGCCCGCCAGGGAGAAACCGATATAGGCTGCTGCTACCGCATCCATCAGGTAACCGCCACCAGCGTTAACCTGTGAGGAACCGATACGTGACGCCAGCAAAATACCGCCAAGGCCCGCCAGCAGGGAGGAAAGCACGTATGCGGTAACCCTGTAACGTACCGTGCGGATACCGGAAAGCCGGGCGGCCTCCGGGTTACCGCCGATGGCATACATCCGGCGGCCATGCTTGGTCAGCGACAGGAAAAGCTGCATGATCACCGTCACCGCCAGCATAATCAGCACGATCACCGGCACCTGGCCCAGCGTGGAAAACACCTCTGGGATCACGCCTTCCGCCATATCCCCGTTCGGCAGCACCATATTCTGGGTGATGGAGCCGCCGTAGCTGTAGGTCATGGCCACGCCCTGGATAACGAACAGACTGGCGAGCGTGGCGAGCATATCGGGGATCTTCAGCACCACGATCAAAAAGGCATTGAACAGGCCGACCAGCGTGCACAGCAGCAGCGTCAGCACGATGGCACCGGTAGTGCCGAAGCCGTACCAGGCAAACAGCGAGATCACCAACGCATTAGCCAACGACGCCGTTGAGCCGACGGAGAGATCGAAGCCACCCACCGAAAGTGAGATCGACACGCCAATGGCAATCACCGTCACGATGGCGATCGAACGCAAAATGTTGATGATGTTGTTGGCATCGAGGAAATTGTCGGAAGCCAGGCCAAACAGCGCGATCAAGGCGACAACGGTGAGCAACATCCCCCATTTATACAAAAACTCAAACAGCTGGTGGCGCCAGGGCAGAACGCTTTTCAGGGATAATTCTTTACTCACGCAGGAGTTCCTCCGGTGGAATACAGTAATAGGGTTTCTTCATCAATATCGGCGGCGCTGAGTTCCGCCACCACGCGGCCATCCCACAGCACGCAGATGCGATCGCACAGGCCCACCAGCTCGGAAAACTCGCCGGAAGCATAGATAATGCCTTTGCCGTCACGTGCCAAACCGTCGATCAGCCGGAACAGATCCTGTTTGGCCTTGATATCTACGCCTTTGGTGGGTTCGTCAAAGATCAGCACCTCGGCGTTGCCGCGTAACCATTTGCCGATCGCCACTTTTTGCTGATTGCCGCCAGACAGGCGAGCCAGCTTTTGCTGTGGGCCTGAGGCCCGCACGCCAAGCCGTTGCATAATCTCTAACGCCCAGCGCAGTTCGCGACGGCGGCTGAACAGGCTCCAGCGGGAGAAGCTGTCATCGGCGCTGACGCTGAGGTTCATCGGGATGGCTTCGTTGATAAAAATGCCTTCCTTGCGGCGCTCTTCCGGCACCAGCGCCAGGCCTTGTTCTACCGAAAGATGTGGCGAATGCGGTGCCCAGGGTTTGCCGTGCAGCTCTCCCTGCGTCAATTTACTGGGGGCTGCGCCGAATAACGCTTTGCAAAGCTCGGTCTTACCTGCGCCCGCCAGCCCGGCAATGCCTAGGATCTCCCCTTGATGCAGGGTTAAAGAGACGTCACGCAGTTTATGGCGATCGTGCAACCCCTCTACCCGCAGCAACGGGCGCGAGCCGTGCGGTGGGCGGGGAGCCGGAAAGATATCGTCCAGCGAATGGCCCAGCATTTTTTCGACGATCTGCTCACCGCTCAGGCCCTGCATGCTGCCTTCACCGGCATGACGACCGTCGCGCAGGACCGTCAAATGGTCGCAGACGGTTTTCAATTCGTGGATGCGGTGGGAAATAAACACGATGCCGATACCTTCGGCGCGCAGGCGGCGCACGATGTGGAACAGGCGTTCGCTCTCATTGCTGTCTAGCGGGGCCGTCGGCTCATCAAGCACCAGAAAACGGCAGCGGTGGGATAGCGCCCGGGCCAGCAGCACCTGCTGTTTCTCCGCCAACGTACAGGCTTCCAGGCGTTGGCGTGGGTTGATATTCAGCCCAAGCTGCTGCAACAGCGCGGCGGCCTGGCGATGCAACTGCCGCCAGTTCAGCAGATGGCCCGGCTGATTGAGCCAGTCCAGCATGATGTTTTCCGCGACGGACAGCGTGGGGATCAGCGCCACATCCACCTCCTGCTGCACCACCTGGATCCCGTGCTGGCGGGCCTGCAGCGGCGAATGAATATCGACCTTTTGGCCGTCGATAAAAATTTCACCCTGGTAATGGTTATGTGCGCCGGAGAGAATGCCCATCAGCGTGGATTTACCCGCGCCATTAGCCCCCACCAGCGCATGGGTCGAACCGCCTTGCAGCGTAAAATCGACGTTTTGCAGAGCGTTGAACCCGGCAAAGGCGATGGAGATATTACGCATCTCCAGGCGTGAAGCGGTATTGGTCGGCATAGTTTGGCTGAAGACGTTGCGCCCCTCGTGTTTCAAATCGCGGCGTGGTGGCGGCAACGTGAAATTCATTTGGATGTATAGACGGCTAAAGAAACTCTTTTGTAACACGAATTGCCATTTTTGCAACATGCAAAATGCGCTTAACCCGATAAAAGCGGCTTGGCGGGGGGAGTAGGCTGTGCCCATGGCTAGGAGGTTGGATCTCTTTTTTCCCCTTAGGTCAGAGACCAAAGCGTATTTTGGGGCGAAAGTATGCGCAAGAACATGCTTGCGCATAGGGTATAAGCATAGAACAGTGCCTTTACAACGTTCGTAAGACCATTGTTCACCAGCCTCACAGCAGATAACGACTTCCGCTTCGGTGGCTGATGTTCTCAGCTACCTACCGAAAAACGTGAACAGTTTATGGACGTCGCTTCACTATTGCCGAGGCATTAAACCTGGGTTAAAAAAGTAGTGTGGTATTAGGCACAGGTATTTAGTGATGCTTAACGAAACTGAACTATCTTAATGTCCGGTATCTGGATACCTGCCTTGAATACCACCGCTAGGCATTCCCTGAGCTTCTCCTATGTACTGAGTTAGTTGGGCTCTAAAACGTTCCATTAACCCTCGGTCCATCATAGTGTCAACAAATTCATCCAAATAGGCATTTGGATATTCCCAAATAGGCTTATAACCACCTTTAGGTTTGATATCAGTTCGTACAGGCCATTGATACCAGTGTTTTTGCTGTTCTTCTGATAACCACCAGTTTAAATAGAGTCGGGCAGCTGCCGGATGTTTTGTTTGTTTAAACATACAAGCTCTTTGGGCCCAGGCCATAAATGGATCTGTTTTGGGTATGATAAACCGGGCTTTATCCGTATTGTTTACTTCAAGATCACCAAATACGCCAAACGCTACAGATTTTTGTCCTGAATAGACTTGGTCTACAGGTTCTTGTCCACCTCTAACGAAGATTGGGTTTTGTTTCAAGAATTTCTCCAACCATTCCCAACCATATATTTCTATCACTTTCATAAATAAAAATTGAGTGGCGTCATCATCATTAGGGTAATCGAGAATTATTTTATCTTTCCATTTTGGGTCAAGATAATCATTTGCATCCACCGGAGGGTTAGGTGCAAGTTGTACATTTGAAAGATTTGAAAATGCGTTAACACATATACCAACCCATGCACCATCCTTATCTTTAAATTTATCATGGACTTTAGAAAATCCAGCTGGTTTATAGGGTTGTAAAACACCTTCGTTTTTCCATCGAGGATAATTCTGTAATTCTTGAAGGTGAGCAACATCAGCGGCTAATGTATTACTCTTTAGTTGCAGGTCGATACGCGCATCTTGAAATTTTGAAAAGTCGACATTCATTTTCAACTTCATTTTAGGAAAGCGTTTTCTAAATGCGTTTGCATTACCATCCTGTTGACCTACAGTATCTCCTCCAGCATAAACAGTAAGCTCGCCTCCCTCTATAATTGCTTCTTCATATAGTTCTTCAAGTGATTTAGTCTCCTCATCTACATGTTCAATAATATTAGAGGATGGCTTCATATTATCGGTATGGTGGGGATCTTTTGCAAAGGCTATTTTTGACAGTGGGGCGGCTGCACTAATAGCAATACCTAATTTCATAAAATCACGACGATCCATTACAGAACACTCCTTAGTAAACATACAGAGATATTTGATGATAAAACGTAATAAATTAACCTACAATATGGCTGATTTTCTAAAGGCATCCTTCCTATTTTAATAGTGTTGAATAAATTCACCGGATACATTTTTGATTTAAATCACTTCTCTATTTTTTCATTCTATGTGCGGGCGATTTTATTGATAGTGGATATTTTTGTCGGACTACATCATTAAAATTGAACTAGTGGATCATGGTTAGGAAACTCAATCGGGTAATGCATCCAATGAGTAGAATATGATAGGCGAGTGGCGCAGAGGTGACAGGCGGGCTACTGTTGCTTATATGATCTCGAGCGGTGCTCACATGCATATTGAGGGACACAGCTTACAACCCTAAGCGATCGCGCAAGGCATAGTAGGCGGCCCCTAGCGCGGTAAATGGCACCTGTAAATGGCGGCCACCGAAGAACGGCAAATGGGGGAGTTGGGCGAAAGCATCAAAGCGTTCCGCGTCACCGCGCAGCACTTCGGCAATCAGTTTGCCTGCCAGATGCGTCAAGGTCACGCCGTGGCCGCTGTCGCCTTGCAGGTAGTAAACGTTATTTTCCAGGCGGCCAAACTGTGGCATGCGCGACAGGGTCAGCAGGAAATTGCCGGTCCAGCGGTAATCGATGCGCACCTTCTTCAACTGCGGGAAGGTTTTTAGCATCAAGGGCCGGATCCTGGCCTCGATATCCGCCGGATCCTGTGCGCCATAGACTACGCCCCCGCCGTATAACAAACGATTGTCTGCCGTCAGGCGAAAGTAATCCAGCAGATAGTTACAGTCTTCAACGCAGTAATTATCCGGCAACAGGGAAAGGGCCATATCCGCAGATAAAGGCTCGGTGGCAATGATTTGTGACCCGCAAGGCATGCTCAGACGGCTGAGGCGGGGTTCCAGCTTTTCCCCCAGATACGCGTTGCCTGCCAGGATCACCAGACTGGCGCTGACGGAGCCAAGAGCAGTGTGTAGCTTGGCGGGTTGACCATAATCGATATGAGTGACCGCCGATTGTTCAAACAGCCGTCCACCATGGCGGCGGACCGCCTCGGCCTCACCTAGCGCCAGATTTAACGGATGCAAATGACCACCGTGGCGATCCAGCAGCCCGCCGACATAGCGTTCGCTGGCAACGGTGCGGCGCATGGTTTCCCCGTCCAGCAGTTCCAGTTGCGGGTGGCCATAACGCTGCCAATGCGCCATTTTCTCTGTTAACGCGTTGAATTGTTTGGTCGTTAAGGCGGCAGAAACCGCGCCGGGGCGATAGTCGCAGGCGATGGCGTAGCGATCGATTCGCTGGCGAATGATCTCCGCACCTTCAAACATCATGCTGCCGAGCATTGCCGCTGTCTGCTGGCCGTAGCGAGCCTCAATCACATCGATATCGCGGCTGTAGGAGTTGACCACCTGCCCGCCATTGCGCCCGCTAGCACCCCAACCGATGCGGGCGGCTTCCAGCACTACCACGTCGTAACCGGCCTCGATCAGGTGCAGTGCACTGGAAAGGCCGGTAAAACCGCCACCGACAATGCAGACATCGCAGCGGATAGCCTCGTTCAGCTGGGGATAAGGAGCGTGGGGGTTGGCGCTGGCGGCATAATAGCTGGCAACATGTTCCATCATCACTCCTCCGGCGGATCTTGTCAGAAGGTGGTTGGGGTGTGTGCGCTGACGATCTTGCAAACGCGCGTTGAGGTATTGCTGAAGCTGTGGGGCATGCCGGTGTTGATGGCATAGCTCTGGCCAGCGGTCAGCAGATAGGTCTGGCCGTTGACCGTCAGCATAATCTCCCCCTCCAGCAGCGTGCCGATCTCTTCGCCCTGATGCTTGATCTTCTCACCGGTGGTGGTGCCCGGTTGATAGGTCTCCAGCATCATGGCCAGGCTGCGGGTAGGGCTGCCGTTATGCACCAGCTTCATCGAAACGCCCTGGCTGCCGATCTCGATCAGATCGTCCGGCTCGATCACCACTTTGGGTTCATCTGGCCGTTCAGGTTCAGCAAAAAATTCAGACAGCGATAGCCCATAGACCTTCAGCAGTTTCTGTAGCGTACTAATGGCAGGGCTGACTTTGTCCTGCTCAATGGTGCTGATGGCGCTGTGGGTTAATCCGGACAGTTCGGCGACCCTGCGCTGTGACAAACCCAAGTGCTGACGGATCTGCGACAGGCGCTTGCCTGGTGCCAAGCTGACTTCGCTCATAGCGGTAGTTCCTTCTGATAGGAGCGACAGGTTGGGATCACACCCGGAGCCGGGTACCTGTCTGAGTGACATCGAAACCACATGATATCGGTAGTTGGGCGGTCGTTGTAAAATATATTGCCCATGTTTCCCCCTGGTCTGGCGGAAGAAATTCTGTACCAACAAAGCGCAAACAACGCCTTTTCGGTCAATATTTTATCAATTTAGCAGTCCCTGGCGAATAATCAAACGCCATTGTAACATTTGCAAACCATTTATGTTAAAGCTATGTTTCATGTTATGGGTGTTATTTTGAGCGCCAGCCTGTGGCGCACTCTACAGAGAAATCAAACCATGTGTTAAGTCAATCGGCAAGCGGATGCGAAGGCATTCCCAAGAGCACAACGGCAGGTGATGTATGCAAACCAATAGCGCAGTAGTAGAAGATTTTGCACAGCATAATGAAGAAAGGCGAAGTAGCGCGTTCCAAAGTGAGGTTGCTCACTATTTGGAACGCCATCCTGCCACGCAGTATATCGATATCCTTCTCACCGATCTCAATGGTTCCTTCCGCGGTAAACGCATTCCCGTCTCCGGGTTGAAAAAAGTTGAAAAAGGCTGCTATTTCCCCGCCTCGGTGTTCGCTATGGACATTTTGGGCAACGTGGTCGAAGAGGCCGGATTGGGCCAGGAACTGGGCGAGCCGGATCGGATCTGCATGCCCGTGCCCGGTACGCTGACGCCGTCGGCGGCAGATCCGCAACACGTTGGCCAGGTATTGCTGACCATGCTGGATGAAGATGGTACTCCCTTTGACGTTGAACCCCGCAATGTACTGAACCGAATATGGCAGGCGTTGCGCCAGCGCGGACTGTTCCCGGTGGTAGCGGTAGAGCTGGAGTTTTATCTCATCGATCGACAGCGAGACTCGGCAGGTTATCTGCAACCGCCGTGCGCGCCGGGCACTCAGGAGCGTAACGTACAGAGCCAGGTCTATTCGCTGGATAACCTCAACCATTTTTCAGGGGTGCTCAACGACATCGACACGTTGGCACAGATGCAAGGGCTCCCGGCGGATGGCGCGGTGGCTGAAGCCTCCCCCGGCCAGTTCGAGGTGAACCTGAATCACACCGACAACGTGCTGCAAGCCTGCGATCATGCGCTGGCGCTGAAGCGGCTGGTGCGTCAGGTGGCCGAACATCACCATATGCATGCCACCTTTATGGCGAAACCTTATGAGGAATACGCGGGGAGTGGCATGCACGTCCATCTCAGCGTGGTAGACAGCGCGGGGAAAAACCTGTTTGCCGAAGCGGATGGCGAAGACTCGGCGCTGCTTAAGCGAACATTAGCCGGGATGATCGCCTTGATGCCCGCATCGATGGCGGTGCTGGCACCCAACGTCAATGCGTTCCGCCGTTTCCAGCCGGGGATGTACGTGCCGATCCAGGCGTCCTGGGGCCATAACAACCGTACCGTGGCGTTGCGTATTCCCTGTGGTGATGCACAAAACCACCGCGTGGAGTACCGAGTGGCCGGTGCCGATGCCAACCCTTATCTGGTGGTGGCGACTATCCTGGCGGGGATGCTGTACGGGCTAGACACCGAATTGCCGCTGCCTGAGCCGGTGACCGGCAACGGTTTGGAGCAGGAGGGGTTACCGTTCCCGATCCGCCAAAGCGATGCCCTGTACGAATTCGAGCATCAGCACGAACTGAAACACTACCTCGGTGAACGCTTTTCACGGGTTTATCACGCCTGCAAAATGGGTGAGCTGATGCAGTTTGAGAGATTGGTGACGGAAACCGAGATTGACTGGATGCTGAAAAATGCCTGATATCAGGCACCCTGATGGCGAGCAAGGGCGTTTTTCCTGATATTAAGCAAAAGAATTTGTATTAGAAGGTTTCAGGATCTTGTCTTTCTGTGATCTTATGGCAAAATACGCGAAATGCAGATAGCCGACGTTTTTAACGCGTCGGTTATTTTTTTTTGCATTATGTTTTACCAACGTGCGTTTCATACACCAAGCGAGGCCGGACATCGAGCCGGATAGATAAATAGGTTCGTCGCGATCAACCAAAACTTTATGGTCGTGACTCATGAGGATAAGAAAGATGGGGCAATTTTTCACCTTGGCACCGGTGCCCGCCGGTTTCCGTTGCGGTCGCAGCGATTATGGAGCAACACAGGCTTTTGTGCCTAGTTATCCAGCTTCCCTCATCCCCCTTTTAGAATTCAGTCGCACGTTGCGAAGTTTCCCCGCAACCTTGAGTCTTGGCGTGTCTATTATCCGCAAGACTGAAGGTAAGGGGGGGCTACGCGATGTCCGATAACATCATCACCGCCGCACCAGCTGCCGGCCAACGCGCCCAACTGCGTAAAACACTGACTTTAGTCCCGGTCGTCATGATGGGTCTGGCCTATTTGCAGCCCATGACCATCTTTGACACCTTCGGCATCGTCTCCGGCCTGACCGACGGTCACGTCGCGACCGCGTACGCCTTTGCTCTGCTGGCGATCCTGTTTACCGCCCTGAGCTATGGCAAACTGGTGAAGAAATTCCCTTCCGCCGGTTCTGCCTATACTTATGCCCAGAAAGCCATCAGCCCGCACGTCGGCTTTATGGTGGGTTGGTCATCGCTGCTGGACTACTTGTTCATGCCGATGATCAACATCCTGTTGGCAAAAATTTACCTGGAAGCCATTTTCCCTGGTGTGCCTTCGTGGATCTTCGTTGCGGCCCTGGTCGGCCTGATGACGGCGTTCAACCTACGTGGCATCAAGCTGGTGGCCAACCTGAACTCCATAATCGTGGTGGTACAGGTGGCAATCATGATCGTGTTCCTGGGCCTGGTGATTAACGGTATCTCTCACGGTGAGGGGGCTGGTACGTTGGTGAGCAGCCGTCCGTTCTGGTCTGACAACGCGCACGTGGTGCCGATGATCACCGGTGCGACCATTCTGTGCTTCTCGTTCCTCGGCTTTGACGGCATCAGCTCGTTATCCGAAGAAACCAAAGATGCAGAAAACGTGATCCCGAAAGCCATCTTCCTGACCGCCTTGATCGGCGGCGTGATCTTTATCGTGGTGTCGTACTTCGTGCAGTTGTACTTCCCGGATATCTCGCGCTTTAAAGATCCTGACGCATCACAGCCGGAAATCATGCTGTATGTGGCTGGCAAGTTCTTCCAGTCGGTGATCCTGGTGTTCTCGTGCGTAACCGTACTGGCTTCCGGTATGGCATCTCACGCGGGTGTTTCACGTCTGATGTACGTTATGGGCCGTGATGGCGTATTCCCGGAGCGTTTCTTCGGTTATGTGCATCCAAAATGGCGTACTCCGGCGCTGAACGTGCTGCTGGTTGGTGCGATAGCGTTGTCTGCCGTTTCGTTCGATTTGGTTACGGCTACGGCACTGATCAACTTTGGCGCACTGATCGCGTTTACCTTCGTTAACCTGTCGGTGATATCGCAGTTCTACATTCGCGAGAAACGCAATCGTACGCTGAAAGACACCTTCAACTACCTGATCCTGCCGGTAATGGGGGCGTTGACCGTCGGTGCATTGTGGGTCAACCTGGAAGTCAGTTCGATGACGCTAGGCCTGGTCTGGGCGGCGATTGGTCTGCTGTATCTGACGTTTGTCACCCGCAGCTTCAGCCTGCCGGTGCCACAAGCAAGCGAAGACGTGGCTTAATCAACTTACCTGCCTCGCGATAGCAAAAAGGGTTCCACATGTTGGAACCCTTTTTATTACTAACGAATCTTATCCGACTCGCTGTGTAGGGGCGCCACATGCTGCGCCCGTTAATCAATGGAAAAGCACAGGGCTATCCCACCAACTGTTTGCCGTAATCAAACAGCGCCTTCAGCAACGCCATCTTCTCTTTATCCCCTTCGTGCAGGTTGTACAGCGACTCCAACTGCAAGATATAGCTCTGCACCCGTTCAGCACTCAGCACCTCTTGGCGGTGCTGCAACCAGCGGCGCTGCTCGGCGTCGTCCAGCGTATTGGGGTAGTTACGGGCCCGGAAGCGGAACAGCAGCTCTTTCATCCGGCCATCGCTGAAGGTCAAATCCAGCGCGGGTAGATTCTGCGGTTTGGTTTGCTGAATGATCCTCATCGCCGCTTTGTCGGCATCGCTGAAGAAACCGTCGTACAGTTTGGCATCCACATCATCGTTCGGGGTGAAAGGAGCGGCTTCGGCAAATATGGCTACCACTTTTTCACGGATCTCCGGGTGCTGGCGCAGCACCTTCAGATTCTCCAGACACGCCTGACGATCAATGCCTAGCCTGTCTGCGTTTTCTGGCAGCAACGTCTTGGCCGGAGCCAGCACCGGGCATTTATTGATATGCACCAGTTTGATCGGCACTGGGGCCTGATCGGCTGCCAATTGATCGCGGCGGGTGTAGAGGCGTTCACGCAGCTCGTCGGCATTCAGCTCCAGCAGCGGGGTAATATCCCCTGCCAGATCGCACATAATCACCGCATTTTTATTGTCTGGGTGCCAGGCCAGCGGTGAAACCCAACTGGTGTTACCCCTGGCCGCGCCAAACATGCCGGATACGTGCATTAATGGCGTCATTTCCGCGACGTCGATCAGCGCATTGAGCTTGTGTTTGTTGCGATGCTGCAACAGGTAGTCAAATAACCTTGGCTGCGCCTGTTTGACCAGCTTGGCCATGGCGATGGTGGCATGGACATCGGACATTGCATCGTGAGCGTGCTCGTGTTCAACGCCGTTGGCACGCGTCAGATGTTCCAGACGGAAGCTGGGGAAGCCATCTTCATTTTCTGGCCAGATGATGCCTTCCGGGCGTAGGGCGTAGCAGGCACGCATCACGTCTAGCAGGTCCCAGCGCGAATTGCCGTTTTGCCAGCTATAGGCGTAAGGGTCGTAGAAGCTGCGGTAAAAGATGTTACGGCTGACTTCATCGTCAAAGCGGATATTGTTGTAGCCCAGAATGCAGGTGCCAGGGACACTGAACGCTTCATGAATACGGCGGGCAAACTCGGCTTCGTTAACGCCTTTGGCCAGCGCCTGCTGAGGCGTGATGCCGGTGATCATCACCGCTTCGGGGTCGGGCAGGTAGTCATCGGCTGGCGCACAGTAAAACACCTGCGGTTCTTCGATAATGTTGAAATCCATATCGGTACGCACCCCGGCAAACTGCGCCGGGCGGTCCATTGACGGGCTTTTGCCGAAGGTTTCGTAATCGTGTATGTAGAATGTGGCCGGTGCCTTGCTGCTCAAAATCGCATCTCTTGTTGGCGTAGGGAATAGCCCTATTGTAACGGCGCGATCACCGATGCCAAGTATTGGTTAATGCTTAACGTTAAATTGAGTGGCGCTGCGCAGTGCGATAGAAGTTCAGCCGTTGCTGAAAGTAGCCGCGTAGATGCGTGGGGACGTGCGTCTCGGCGCTTTCCCACTCGGAGGCGTAGCCGTAGCGCTCGCTATAAATGATTCTTAGTGCCAGCAAATCGGTTTGGATCCTTTCACGTTCTTGCTGGGGTAGGCCATCCAATGGTCGTGGCATGTCTTTCTCCCTTTTCGATAGCGCATAATATGGGGCTAAAGAGAATTTGTCGCTACCTCATTCAGGGCATAACCTTCACAGCGCCTGTGCCAGAGTGAGGTGGTGCTTTACTGGCTTGGTGCTCATCGCCTGTTCTTGTTGGCCATGATCGTGCTGATGATCCAGGGATTTAGCATAGGTATAGAGACCGCTAATCAGGGCTAGCCAGAATAGCGTGCAAACGGTTAATACAGCCAGCCAGACCTTTTGGTTGTAGCTCATGATAGCTCCTGAACAAATGCATGGGATTAATCTCATTAATTAAATCAGAGACAACATAAATGTTATTTAAACGAGCGAAATAAAAGGTGAGTCTACTTGTTACCAATCCCCCAATAAATGTTTCAGGGTTTTCTTAAGATAATATTAAGAAGATGAATTTAGCATTCAGTGCGTTTCTATTTAATATTGGTTTATAAATATAGGCATACACTCAACTCCATTCAATGCCAATGTGGGTTTCAAAGATGAAAACGTTACTGTTGACTGGGGCGACCGGCTTCCTCGGTGGTGCGGTGCTCGAGAAGTTACTGATTGAAAATCAAAAAGTTAACTATCTTCTCCTAGTGCGTGCGGAAACGGAGGAGCAGGGGTTAGAGCGTATTTACACTAATATGGAAAAGTTCAATCTAGATAAAAATATTCTGAATAAACTGACAGTAGAGAATATTTTACTGGGTGACTTAAGTGAGCCCGAGTGTTTTTTGTCTGACGCTCGTATTAACAGCGTAACTCATGTTGTTAACTGTGCCGCGGTCGCGTCATTTGGTAATAACCCACTTATTTGGAAGGTTAACGTTGAAGGCACGCTGGCATTTGCACAGCGAATGGCTCAGGTGGTTGGATTAAAACGTTTTCTGCATGTGGGCACGGCAATGTCTTGTGCACCTCAGGTGGGCTCGCTGGTGGCAGAAAGCGCCGAGTTTGAGGAAACCGCCGAACACCTGGTGGAATATACCCGCTCCAAATCGACCATCGAGCAACTGATGCGGCAAACCTGTCCGCAGCTGCCGCTGGTGATTGCCCGGCCCTCGATTGTAGTGGGGCATACGCAGCTGGGTTGCAAACCCTCCAGCAGTATTTTCTGGGTGTTCAGTATGGCGTTGATGCTGCGTAAGTTTATGTGTTCGCTGCAAGATAGCATCGATGTGATCCCGGTGGACTATTGCGCCGATGCGTTAGTGCTGCTGCTCAACCGCGAGAGCTTGGATAACGATGTTTACCATATCTCGGCGGGGGAGGAGAGCAGCGTCAGTTTTGCGGATATCGATTATGCCATCGCCGCCGCACTAGAGGAGCCACCGGTGGGCGATCGCTATGCGCAGGTTAGCTACGAAGCCCTGTTGCAAATGCGCAAACAGTTGAAGGATATCTTCGGGCCGTGCAATGAGCGCCTGATGTTGAAAGCGATGCGTCTGTACGGCTCCTTTGCCATGCTAAACGTGCGCTTTAGCAACGAAAAAATCCTCAAGCTGGGCATGCCTAAGCCGCCACGCTTTACTGATTATATTGGCCGCTGCGTGCAATCGACCCGTGGGTTGTCGATACCGCAGCAAATGGCGGTGGATTTTAAATAGCGGCTGAGTGGTTCGTGACGAAGGGGCGCCACATGCTGCGCCCGCTTCCAGGATCTTACCAGGAGGAGGATGACCAGAATACCCGGCCCAGCACCACCAACTGCTCTTTGCGCTGTGGATAGCTGAGCCGTTCATCCTGGTACTCTTCCCGATTCAAAGAGCGGATGACCACGCCACCGTCGGGCTGCTCAATCAGGATCTTGACCCGTAACAGATTGCCGTGGCGGATGGCATAGGTTTTCCCTTCGCGGATGCGGGTATCGACGGTATTGATGCCCACCACGTCGCCATCCTGCAATCGGGGTTCCATGCTGGAACCTGAGATGCGGATAATGCGTGCCGCGTTCACCGGTACCCCCATCTTGTGCAGATAGTAGCGGCGGAAGATCAGCGAAAACTCTTCGCTATCGACAATTTCGTAGCAGCCGTCACCAGCGGAGAAATCGATATCCAGCAATGGGATCTCCACAAACTCTTCCTTGTCCTGCTCGGTATCTTCCCATACCACGGGTTTGAGCCGTGCCGGTTGGAAATCCGATTCGGCCGCCACGTTGGCAAACGGCTGTTCCAGCGCCTTTTCATGGAATACATCGAACCAGCCTTTGGGCAAGCCGAGTTTGGCCTCGATGCGTCTGGCGAGGTTGTCACCCAGGTTGCGGGAGGATTTTTCACCGGTGATCTGGCTCAGCGTTGGCGCAGAAGATCCCACCAGTAGAGCAAACTCATTCTGGTTGGTGCCTTGCCGGGCGAAACGTGCCATCAGATCGCGCAGGTTGTTGCGCCTGATTTCTTTGGTTTCCATGCGCCGATGATCTCACTCTTTAGCAAAAAGGTAAATCCTTCGCCGCTAAAATCTTTAGCGTCAACCTAAACCCATTCCTAATCAGGAAACATCTTTCAACAGCTTGTGTTGTACGTCAGCCGCATTGTTCCACTAAAATAAGGGTTTTACAGCAGGGTTGGTGGGGACAAGCGTGCGTCTGGATAGAAAAATCTCTTCTTTTGAACATCTGATCTACCGTAATTACCGTATCGTCCACGGGGTACGGATTGGGTTGGCCTTTATCCTGACCTTTCTGTTGATCCGTTTGCTGGCGGTACCGGAAGGTACCTGGCCGTTGATCACGCTGATCGTCGTGATGGGGCCGATCTCTTTTTGGGGTAACGTGCTGCAACGGGCGCTGGAACGTATTGCCGGTACGGTGTTTGGTGCGGCTTCTGGCCTGATTGCGCTATACCTGGAGCTGTATTCACTGCCGGTGATGCTGGCCTGGTGCGGGGTGGTGATGTTTGCCTGCGGCTATCTGACGCTGGGCAAACGGCCCTATATGGCGTTGCTGGTGGGCATTACGCTGGCAGTGGTCATCGGTGCTGGGGCCGGCGATATATCTATCGCACTGTGGCGCAGTGGCGATGTGATTTTTGGTTCGTTGCTGGCGCTGTTGTTTACCAGCATCTACCCGCAGCGGGCTTATGTGCTGTGGCGAATGAAAATGGCGGATTGCCTGGAGACGGTAGGGAAGATCTACGGCGCTTACCTTTCACCCAACATGATTGAGCGGCCCCGGCTGGAGCCTAGGCTCAAAAACTTGCTGGGCGATGTGGTGAAGCTACGCACACTGATCGCCCCCGCCAGCAAAGAGACTCATATCGCCAAACCGGTCTTTGAAGCGGTACAGACCCTGAGCCGCAATCTGGTTTGCACGTTGGAGCTGTTAGCCGATGCTTACTGGGCCTCGCGTGAAACCCATTTTATTATGCTCAATGCCAAAACCTTGCGTAGTTCACAGTTGTTGACGCAGCGCGCTATCGAATCGCTGGCGAATATTATGCGAGATGGTGAGCCCCTGCATGCGCAGGTCATTGCCGGGGAACTGAGCGATATCTCCGCTGAGCTGAAGACATTAATGCAAGAGGCCAGTGCTGCTCAACTCAGCGAAGCCCCTATCTATGGCTATGTCTGGCTGAGCATGGAACTGGCGCAGCAGTTGGAAGAGTTGGGCGATCTGCTCAAGGTCTGTACGGCCAATACTCAGGAATAGTGGATCAGATCATGAAGCAGGTGCATCAGGATAGGGCCAATGCGCTAAAGTGGGTAAGATAAGGCAATGACAGTTGTGTCTGACGGCCACAACCCTGTATCTTGGTATCATTGTGGCCGTAAGCAAATGAATCTGTGTATTACTAAAGCAAGGGTATGAAGATGGATAATGCAAATAAGCCGAGTTTCCAGGACGTTCTGGAGTTTGTGCGTATGTTCCGCCGTAAAAACAAGCTACAGCGTGAAATCGTCGACAACGAAAAGAAAATTCGTGACAACCAGAAGCGTGTGCTGCTGCTCGACAACCTGAGCGAGTACATCAAGCCGGGCATGAGCATTGAAGACATTCAGGGCATCATCGCCAACATGCGCGGTGACTATGAAGATCGCGTTGATGATTACATCATCAAAAATGCCGATCTGTCGAAAGAACGTCGCGATCTGTCCAAAAAGCTGAAAGCGATGGGCGAAGTGAAGTAATTCGCGTCAAACAGGGCTGGGGATCTCCCGGCCCTGCATCTTTTCAGGGGTGCAGCGCCCTGAATGACCTTAAAGAATAACGATATGTTACCGTGCTATAGCAAATCTGCTTAAAGCCGCTACGCTAATGTTATAAATAGACTTTGCCCAATCGATTTCAAGCCGTCGCTTGAAGGATGACGGGTATAAATTTCTTCGCCAGCAGAGGCTGTCATCGATGGCAGAACCGCAACTCAGCACCTTTCTCAACCTGGACGAGACGCTTCATCCTCCCCGTATCTTGGCATCTGGGGATTGGGTGTTGGCACATTATCGCCTGTTGGAACCCGCCGTTGGGCAACTGCAAACCCGCTTGCCGGCGGATGTGGTGTTCGATCTCAGCCAACTGGGCAGCCTGGATACGGCAGGTGCCACCTTGCTGGTCAATCTGCTGGGTGACCAACGGATATCCGATCTCAAACAGTTAGCCCCCACGCTCCCTGTGGAACGCCGCGTGCTGCTGGAAACCGTTGGCCGTGCCTTGCAAGGATTTACGCCACCACCGGCAGAAAAGCCGCCCGGTCTGGCAATCGAACTGCTGGCCAACGTCGGCCGGTCGATGGAGAGTTTCTGGCACAACCTGGTAGCCCTGCTGGGGTTTATCGGCCTGACGTTGCAAACCCTGTTTGCCAATCTGCTACGCCCTACGCGCTGGAGGCTCACCTCGCTGGTGGCCAATCTCCAGCAAATCGGCCTGAACGCGGTGCCGATCATTATGCTGCTGACCTTCCTGGTAGGTGCAGTCATCGCTTTCCTGGGGTCAACCGTCCTGTCTACCTTCGGTGCCAGCATTTTTACCGTGCAACTGGTGGTGTTTTCCTTCCTGCGAGAGTTCGCAGTGTTGCTGACGGCCATCTTGATGGCGGGTCGTACCGCCAGCGCCTTTACCGCAGAACTCGGGCTGATGAAGGCCAATGAGGAAATAGATGCTATTCAGGCGATGGGGCTGAACCCGGTTGAACTGCTGGTGCTGCCGCGCGTGCTGGCGTTGCTCCTGGCGTTGCCGATGCTGACCTTCATCGGCATGATTAGCGGCATCTTTGGCGGCATGGTCGTCTGCGCCTTGACGCTGGATATCTCACCGACCATGTTTTTAACCATCATGCAGAGCAGTGGCGGTTTTCAGAACTTCCTGGTGGGGATGAGCAAGGCGCCGGTATTTGCGTTCCTGATCGCCATTATCGGCTGTCTTGAAGGGTTTAAAGTCAGCGGTAGCGCCGAGTCGGTAGGGGCACATACCACCGCCAGCGTCGTGCACTCAATCTTTGTGGTGATCCTGCTGGATGCGGTCGCTGCACTGTTCTTCATGGAGATGGGCGTGTGAGCCAGACGACCCCGGAAGCCATTATTCGCATCCGTAAATTGCGAAACTGTTTTGGCACCCAATGCGTGCATGTGGACCTCGATCTGGACGTGCGCCGAGGAGAGATCCTGGGCGTGGTAGGCGGTTCGGGCACTGGCAAATCCGTGCTGTTGCGCAGCATCGTTGGTCTACGCCGTCCAACCGCCGGCCAGATCCACGTCTTTGGCGAGGATCTGATGGAGCTTTCTGGTACGCGCCGCTCCGTGCTGGAAAGGCGATTTGGCGTGCTGTTTCAGCGCGGTGCCTTGTTCAGCTCACTGACGGTGACCGAAAACGTGGCGTTGCCGCTGATTGAATACGCAGGCTTACCGCGCCGAGATGCCGAGCAATTGGCACAGGTGAAGTTGGCGCTGGCCGGGCTGCCTGCCAGTGCCGGCAACAAGTATCCGGCCTCGCTTTCTGGTGGCATGGTCAAGCGTGCCGCGTTAGCCCGAGCGCTGGCGTTGGATCCGGAAATCGTATTTCTGGATGAGCCAACGGCTGGGCTGGATCCCATCGGCGCTGCCGCCTTTGACAGCCTGATCCGTACGCTGCGTGATGCCTTGGGGTTAACGGTGTTTTTGGTTACCCACGATCTCGATACGCTTTATACAATCTGTGACCGGGTTGCGGTACTTTCGCAGAAGAAGGTGCTGGTGGTGGATACGCTGGAGGTGGTAGCCGCTACTGACGATGCCTGGATCCAAGAATATTTCCACGGCCCGCGTGGGCGGGCGGCACAGCAGGCCGTAACGAATATCCCAGAGAGGCAATAACAAATGGAAACCCGTGCGCATCATGTCTTGATTGGTTTATTTACGCTGATTATTTTCACCGTCGTGCTGCTGTTCAGCCTGTGGCTGACCAAGTCCGGCACCGATCGCCAGTTCAAGCAGTACGATATCGTGTTCAATGAAGCCGTTAGCGGCCTATCACAGGGCAGCACGGTCAATTACAGTGGGATCCGCGTGGGCGAAGTCACTCAGCTGCGATTGGATCCCAACGTGCCGACCAAAGTCTGGGCGCGTATTCGGGTCACGGCCTCTGCACCGATCCGCCAGGACACCCAGGCTCGCCTGGCGATAGCTGGTATTACCGGTACGTCCAATATCCAGCTCAGCGGTGGCAGTGAAACCAGCCCGTTGCTGAAGGGAGAGGATGGGGCAATCCCGGTGATTATCGCCACGCCATCGCCGTTGACTCAGTTGCTTGCCAATGGCGAAGATGTGATGACTAATGTCAACGAGGTGCTGGTACGCCTGAATCAACTGATGACGCCGGATAATCAGCAACGGTTGGTGAATACGTTGGATAATCTGGAAAAGATTACCAATACCGTGGCGGGGCAGCGTGAAGATATCCGCACCATCTTGCAGCAACTGGCGTTGGTGACCAAGCAAAGCAACGATACGCTGGCGCAAACCAATCGGCTGGTGCGTAATGCTAACGTGCTGCTGGACGGGCAGGGCAAGCAACTGGTCGCCAATGCGGCTAATACCATGGCATCGCTTGAAAAAACCACCGCGCTGCTCAACAAGCTGATTGGCGAAAATCAGCAGTCACTGAATAGTGGCATCCGGGGATTCAACGATCTTGGCCCGGCGGTAGATGAATTACGCAGAACCTTATTGACCTTACGCGGTGCCATGAGCCGCCTGGAAGAGAACCCGTCCGCCTTGCTCAGGGGCCGCGAACGTACCAAGGAGTTTACCCCTAAATGATTAAGCTAAAACTTCGCCAGACGCTACGGTTGTTGGTGCTGGTAGCCGTGATGCCGCTGGCCGCCTGCACTATTTTGCCGGAAAGCCCGATACAGCAGGTGTATTTGCTGCCAGCCCAGCCAGTGGCCGTGGCAGGGGGCCAGGCGTCTGAACGCTCGGTACGTATCGTGCAGCCCAATACCAGCCAGTTCTTGAACGGTACGCGTATTGCTGTGCAGCCTCAGGGCGCGGAGATCACCTCTTTTAGCGGTTCGCGCTGGAGCGATCCGGCCCCGCTGTTGTTGCGTAATCGCCTGATCCAGGAGTTCCGCACTAACGGCCATTTCCGCTCGGTGAGCAGCGACGATGACAATTTACAGGCGGATCTTGAGCTGGGCGGCGATTTATCCTCCTTCCAAGGGATCTATAACGGAGATCGGGGCGAAGTGGTGATCCGCTTTGATGCTCGCCTGGTACGCACCTCCGATCGCCGAGTGATGGCCAGCCGTAGTTTTGCGGTTCGCGAGCCGATCCACGGTACATCGATGGACAACGTCGTGCAGGCCTTTGGCCTGGCCAGCGATAAGCTGGCAGCGCAGACGCTGGCATGGGCGCGCCAGCAGGCGGCTAATTAAGACTCGTCGGCCATGGCCTTTAACCACTGGATAAAGGCGTTGATTTTAGGCCATTGCCGGTCCGAGAGCGTGGAAATGTAGTAGCGCTGTGCGCATTGCATTTCCATGCCGGGGAAGGGCGCGATAAGTTCGTTATTCTCCAGGCGCTTACTCACCAACTTCTTGCGGCCCATGGCAATTCCCACGTGGTTCATGGCCGCGATCACTGCCAGATCCGAACGATCAAACCCCATACCGCGCTGGCCTTCGGCAAATTCCAGATCAAAGTGTTTGGCCCAGGTATTCCACTCCCCGATGTCCGAGTCGTAACTCCATGCCTGACGATCGTGCAATAACGTGCAACGCCGCAGGTTGGCGGGGTTACCCACTAGCTCATGGCGTTCGGCGTACTCCGGGCTGCATACGGGCACGATCGACTCATCCATCAAATGCTGGCAATCGAGTTTCTCCGGCGTTTTGTCATCAAAATAGATCGCCAGATCGATCCCCGCACCGTGGAAGTTCACCATCTCGTTGCCGGTGAGAATATTCAGGCTGATGGCCGGATATTGGCGATCGAAGTCCGCCAGCTTGGGCACCAGCCAGCATTGGGCAATCGACGGGCGTGAGTAGATGGTCAGAGTGCCGGACAGCTCCTGGCTTTTAATCTCCAGGATTTCCTGATTGAGATAGCTGAGTGACGATTTCAACACCCAGAACAACCGCTCGCCCTCGGGGGTCAGTTCGATCCGGCGGTGAAAGCGCTGGAATAGCTTAAAACCCAGCTCGGCTTCCAGGTTGTTGATCCGATGGCTGACGGCGCTGGGGGTGATTGCCAACTCTTCGGCGGCCAGCACGAACGAACCTTGCCGCGCGGCAATCTCAAACGTATGCAGCTTGGCTAGCTGATAGCCATTCAGGTACCTGTTGCGGGCGAGTTGGTGCTTGTCGTCGTACATGGTTATCGCCTGTGAAATAAACCAGATTATATCGAAACCGGAGACTTAAAGATGAAGCAATGTGAGTCAAAGACAGAAATAGTGTCAAATGTTGACCGAAATCACCTGATTGATTGAATCTGGCTCATGTGAAGAGGCGTTTTGATCGTTTGTCAGCGCTGGGGCGTTAGTTTCCAATAGGAGTGAAATTTATCCTGGAAGGACGCTGAACATGGACTCGCAGATCTGGGTAGTCGCTACGTTATTAAGCAGCATCATTATCATTATTCTCACTATCGTAAAATTCAAGATCCACCCGTTCCTGGCGCTGTTGCTGGCCAGTTTTTATGTGGGGGCCCTGATGGGCATGAACCCGCTGGAAATGGTCAATGCTATTGAAGGCGGCATCGGCGGGACCTTGGGCTTCCTGGCGGCGGTGATTGGTTTAGGTACCATTCTGGGCAACATGATGGAAGTGTCCGGGGCGGCAGAACGCATTGGCATCACCTTGCAAAAGTGCCGTTGGCTGTCGGCTGACGTGATCATGGTGCTGGTGGGGCTGGTCTGCGGCATTACGCTGTTTGTTGAAGTGGGCGTGGTGTTGCTGATCCCGCTGGCGTTCTCAATTGCCAAAAAAACCAATACCTCCTTGCTGAAGTTGGCGATCCCGCTGTGTACCGCATTGATGGCTGTGCACTGTGTGGTTCCTCCGCATCCGGCGGCGCTGTTTGTCACCAACAAGCTGGGTGCCGATGTGGGCTCGGTGATTGTTTATGGCCTGATTGTCGGGCTGGCCGCCTCGCTGATCGGTGGGCCACTGTTCCTCAAGTTGGTCGGTAAGCGTCTGCCGTTCAAACCCGTACCCGCCGAGTTTTCCTCCGTGCAGGTGCGCAACGAGCAGGACTTGCCTTCGTTGGGTGCCACACTGTTTACCGTGCTATTGCCGATCATTCTGATGTTGGTGAAAACCGCAGCGGAACTCTATATGGCCAAAGAGAGTGCGCTGTATACCTTCCTGGAGTTTATCGGCAACCCGATCACCGCCATGTTTATCGCCGCCTTCGTGGCCTACTACGTGCTGGGGATTCGCCGCAACATGGGCATGGGCACCTTGTTGACCAAAACGGAAAACGGCTTCTCTTCCATCGCCAACATCTTGCTGATTATCGGGGCCGGCGGTGCATTCAACGGCATATTAAAAGCCAGTGGGCTGGCAGATACGCTGGCCGTGATCCTGTCGAATATGGACATGCATCCGATCTTGCTGGCCTGGCTGGTGGCTATCTGCCTGCATGCGGCTGTGGGGTCGGCCACCGTGGCGATGATGGGGGCGACGGCGATTGTTGCTCCCGTGCTGCCGCATTACCCTGGCGTCAGCCCGGAGATCATCGCGTTGGCTATCGGCTCTGGTGCCATCGGTTGCACCATTGTCACCGACTCGCTGTTCTGGTTGGTTAAACAATACTGCGGCGCGACGCTCAGCGAGATGTTTAAGTATTATACCTCGGCCACCTTTATTGCTTCGCTGATTGCGCTGGGAACCACATTCCTGCTTTCTTATATCATCTAGACCAAAAGAGACTATTTATGAATACGTTAGACATTGAAAACCTGGTAGTGAAATTTCCTTTGGTGCAACGGCTGATGGATTTGGAAGCGGTGACCTGGTTCAACCCCAATACGACCACGCTGGCGGAAGGGCTACCCTATGTCGGGTTGACGCAAAATGATGTCGCCGAAGCCGAAGCGCGCTTGCAACGCTTTGCCCCGTATTTGTGCCTGGCATTCCCTGAAACGCAGCAAACGAATGGCATTATCGAGTCTGAGGTAGTGGCGATCCCGGCTATGCAGGGCGCGCTGGAGCAGCGTTATGAGCAGGCCATCGCGGGTAAAATGTGGTTGAAAAAGGACAGCCATTTACCGATTTCTGGCTCCATCAAGGCCCGTGGCGGCATCTATGAAGTGCTGACCCACGCGGAAAAGCTGGCCATCGAGGCGGGCATGCTGACGGTAGACGACGATTACAGCATCCTGTTTAGCGACAAGTTCCGGCAGTTCTTCAGCCAGTACAGCATTGCCGTGGGCTCAACCGGCAACCTGGGGATGTCGATTGGCATCATGAGCGCCAAGCTGGGGTTCAGCGTGAGCGTGCATATGTCTGCCGATGCTCGCGCCTGGAAAAAGCGTAAACTGCGCGAGCACGGCGTTAACGTGGTGGAATACGAGCAGGATTACGGCGTGGCGGTGGCTCAGGGGCGCAAGCAGGCAGAGTCCGATCCGCGCTGTTTCTTTATCGATGATGAAAATTCGCAAACCCTGTTCCTCGGCTATGCGGTGGCCGGTGGGCGTCTGAAAAAGCAGTTTGCACAGATGAACATCCAGGTTGATCAGGACCATCCGTTATTTGTCTATTTGCCCTGTGGCGTTGGCGGCGGGCCTGGCGGAGTGGCGTTTGGCCTAAAACTGGCGTTTGGTGACCATGTGCACTGCATCTTTGCCGAGCCGACGCACTCACCTTGCATGCTGCTTGGGATCCACACCGGGCTGCACGATCACATTGCGGTGCAGGACCTGGGGATTGATAACGTCACGGCGGCGGATGGTTTGGCCGTTGGCCGGGCCTCCGGGTTCGTCGGGCGTGCCATGGAACGCCTGCTGGATGGTTTCTACACCCTGAGCGATCAGGAGATGTACGACCTGCTTGGCTTGCTCGCCGCTGTTGAGGGCATTCAGCTGGAGCCTTCTGCGTTGGCTGGCATGGCGGGGCCAGCTCGAGTTTGCGCCGACCCTCAATATCTGGACAGCCATCAGATCGATACCCAACGGATCGCTAATGCGACGCATTTGGTTTGGGCAACCGGTGGCGGTATGGTGCCTGAGGAAGAGATGGCCAAGTACCTCGCAGCCGCACGCTAGCGCTGACAAAACCACGCTTTACGGGAGGGGGGCGCTGCACATGCTGCGCCCATTTAGCGATTCCCCACCGGGCAAAACATCACAGCGTGAAGCGATCGCGAAACTGTGCCAGTGCTTCGCTACTGTCCCCGGAGGCCCAGCCTTCGAGTGCTACCACTCCTTGGTAATTAATCTCCTGCAGCGTTCTGGCAATGGCGCGATAGTTGATTTCCCCGGTCCCAGGCTGCATACGCCCAGGCACATCCGCCACCTGGATCTCGCCAATCTGTGTGCCACAGCGGCGGATCAGTTCAATCAGGTTGCCCTCACCGATTTGTGCATGATAGAGGTCAAGGTTCATCTTAAGCGCTGGGCTATTGACCGTCTCTACCAATGCCAGTGTGTCAGCTGCGCGGGCAAAAGGCGTGCCGGGATGATCAACCGTCAGGTTCAAGTTCTCCAGGGTGAAGATACGCCCAGCCCGTTCACCGAGTTGTGCTAAACAACGAAGCGTATCGGCAGCCTTCAGCCACATGTTACCCGTCACCCTCTCAACCGGTTTTACCGGTAAGCCCTGTGGATCCAGGCCGGTACCGTGCAGGTTCAGGCAGGGGCAGTTCAACCGTTCGGCTATCATCAGGGAGGCTTCTGCACTTTGCAGCAACTGCGCGATCTCTTGCTCATCGGTTAGATTGCCGCTGAGATAACCGGTCATTGAAGTGAAACGAGCTCCTGTCGCCACCAGTGCATCGATATCCTTATTGGCCCAGCTCCAGATTTCAACACCAAAGCCCAGTGCATGAATGCGCTTCACACGTTCGATAAAGGGTAAGTCCAAAAACACCATTTCTGCACAAACTGAGAGTTGATAGCTTGCCACTAGCGGTCTCCTAATTTATAGGGGGGTATCTACAATTGGTCATCAATATACATGCCTAAGTTGTTTTTTAATGTCAAAAAAAGATAATTTCAACGTGGTCATAAATTTAGGGGAAAATTAATCTGTTTACATTGTAGAGTTATTGGAGGACATTCGCTGTACTTATTTAATCAGGCCGTAATTTATGTATTCGAGAAGGCGTTTTCTAACCGTAGGCGCTGCCCTGACGGGCTTTGCCGTATTCAAACCTTCCTTATCCTGGGGAAGAATGCCAAGTGAAAGCAGCGACGCTGCCATTTTTATTAAGCTTTCAGTGCTATTAACCAACGAAAAAAAAATGAACCCGGTAATAGCACTGCGTGCCTTGAATTGTTTGCAGGAAGAGGATCCTTCCTTTCAGGAGAAAATGCAGTTGCTGGCCAATGCGCTGAGCGTTGCCAATATTCTCTCGGCCGATGAGCTGAATAATCATTTGATTATGACTGGCCCCACTGGCGACACCGCCAAGAAAATCATTTCAGCCTGGTATCTTGGTTATACAGGAACACCCGTATCGCTACGGGCGTCAGATAACACGCGTTTCGTCAGCTATACCGATGCCTTTGCCTATGCTCCAACTTTGGACGCGACAGTGATCCCCACTTATTCCCGTGGCAAGACAAACTATTGGGTGCAGCCACCTATAACCCTCAACAGCGACTAGTTCCCGTTGAAAATAGGAGCAATATCATGAGTAAACACTATGATGCCGATGTGATTGTCATTGGTTCTGGCGCATTGGGTAGTAATGCCGCAACCTTGCTGGCCCGCAGTGGCAAGGCGGTTATTATTCTTGAGGCTGGAGAGAAAATACCGCGCTGGAAGATCGTCGAAAACTTCAGAAACTCATCAAAAAAATCCAATTATAACTCCCCCTATCCCAACGAGCCTTGGGCCCATCACTCCTATGATGAACAATATATCGAGAATACCGGTTCCTTTGATTTCCGGCCCGGCATGCTGAAACTTGTGGGGGGGACAACCTGGCATTGGGCGGCTGCCTGCTGGCGCTATCTGCCTAGTGATATGAAGCTAAAAACATTGTATGGCGTGGGGCGTGATTGGCCGCTGGAATATCACGAGTTGGAGCCTTTCTACCACCAGGCCGAGGTGGCTTTGGGGGTTTGCGGCAGTGATACCGACGATCAGAGTGGGCAGGGCGGCAGCGCTTTTCCTCCGCGTTCACAGCCGTATCCGATGTTACCTGAAGGTGAAACCTACCTATTCCAGCGGCTGAAAAGCCGAATGGCTCCGGCTGGTTATCATTTCATCCATGAACCCAATGGGCGGGCTACTCGCCCGTATGATGGTCGCCCCGCATGCAGCGGCAATAATAACTGTATGCCGGTATGCCCGATTGGAGCCATGTACAGCGGTGATCAACATGCCCAGCATGCGCAAGATGCCGGGGCGCGTTTATTGACGGATTCAACCGTGTGGAAACTGGAAAAAGGCGTTGATGACAAAATTGTCGCAGCTCATGTTCGCAGTTCTAAAGGTGTCGATACGCGGTTAACCGCAAAATACTTTATCGTTGCCGCACACGGGCTGGAAACGGCAAAACTGCTGTTAATGTCGGATATCGCCAACAGCTCCGATCAGGTGGGGCGTAATTTAATGGATCATACCGGCATGGGCTTGCAGTTTCTGGCCGATGAACCTCTCTGGCCGGGGCGAGGCGCCGTACAGCAAGGGGGAATATTCAACTCTCGCGACGGCGATTTTCGTAAAACAAGAGCGGCAATCAAGCACGCTATTGCTAACAATGTCCCCAATATGGCCGTGGCGCAGCGTTTGATAGCTAAAGGCGTCATAGGTAGCGAACTGGACAAACAGATCCGCCATCAGGCGGCACGCTGGGTCGATATCTCAACGGTGTTTGAAACCCTCCCCCAGGCAAGCAATACCGTACGCCCAAGTACCACACGCAAAGATGCATTGGGCATTCCGATGCTGACGGTGAATTACGAAGTCGATGACTATGTCAAAGCGGCAAAATCCGTGGTGGAGGCGGATTACAAAAGATTCGTCGCTCTGATGGGGGGCACCGTCATTAATGACAATACTGGCTGGCAAAACCGTGACCATTTAATGGGGACCGTCATCATGGGCGATAACCCAAAAGATTCAGTGGTAAACCACGAGTGCCGGTGCTGGGATCATAGCAACCTGTTTCTCGCGACGACTGGGGTGATCCCCGCCTCGGGAGTCGTCAATCCCACGCTGACGGGCGTCGCTCTGAGCATTCGCGCAGCTGAAATCATTGAGCGTGAGATTTGAATATGAAAATACTTTTCAGGTTTCTCGCTGTAACCGTGTTGTTTATTGGGTTTAGCCACTCTTTGGCTGTATTTGCCGCCGATAAGGCGTTGGTTGAGCGTGGGAGATATATTGCGATCGCTGCTGATTGCGGTGCCTGCCATCGTCAGGCTCTCAATAATGGCGTTCCTTTTGCTGGGGGATACGCGATTGAGTCACCGATGGGGCGTATCATCGCCAGTAATATTACCCCCTCGAAACAGTACGGCATCGGTAATTATAGCGAGCAGCAGTTTGCCAAGGCTGTGCGTGAGGGTATCGCCGCTGATGGCAAGAATCTCTACCCAGCTATGCCATACACTTCATACCGAGATATGACGACGGCGGATGTACAGGCACTTTATGCCTACTTTATGCAGGGGGTTGAACCCGCAGATATTCCGCCTTCAGCACGTACCGATCTGAGTTTCCCGTTTAATATCCGGCAGATTATGTGGGGCTGGAATCTGTTGTATCTCAGCGGCGCTTCCGCTGATAAGGCAGAGGCACATCCTGGTTCATTGGAGCGCGGTAAGTATTTGGTTGAGGTGTTGGCGCATTGCAGTGCCTGCCATACCCCACGCAATATCATGATGGCAGAGCAGAGCAGTCTTAACCTTGCTGGTAGCCCGCTGGGTGGCTGGTACGCCCCTAATATTACCCCAGATAAGAGTGGCATTGGCGATTGGAGCCAACGGGATCTGGTCACCTACCTGAAAACCGGGCATCTGGTTGGCAAGGCACAGGCGGCAGGTGCGATGGCGGAAGCCGTTCAAAACAGCTTCAGCTTGATGACGGATGATGATTTGAATGCGATCGCTTCATGGGTTAAGCAGGTGCCAGCCATTCCTACGGCGGTTGCCGACATTGGGCTTCAATCGCCACGGGTTGGGGTTGATATCAACAGCGTTCTCACCGGGCAGGAAACCCTGACAGACAGCTCAACAACGGACGGCGCTAAACTTTATGAAAATGCTTGCGCGAGTTGCCATGGCCATGACGGCCAGGGAACCGATGATAACTTTTATCCCGCATTAACTCGCAACCGTGCGGTTTCCGCATTGGGGCCGCAGAATTTGGTGATGGTCATCGTGGAAGGTATCCAACGTAAAACCAGTCATTCTGATATCAGCATGCCCACATTTTCTGACCAGTTAAACAACGCGCAAATTGCCTCAGTCAGTAACTATGTTCGCAGTCGTTTTGCCGGTATTGACGACAAAGTGACTGCGCAGGATGTACAGACCCTTCGTGATGGTGGGGAGCCTCCGTTTATAATGCGATACATAAACTGGCTAATGACCGTAGGGATATTGGTGATGGTAAGTTTGTTGGGCGGCTTCTGGTATTGGCGAAAAACAAGGCGTTCAGGCAGACAGCAAATTCGCTGACTCAATCAGTGTCACCCCTTCCAAAAGGAAGGGGGACGCGTCAAATGACGGAGGTAGTACAAAATTAATCACAGCGCCCATGGTTGATTTTGGTCAGGGGAAGGTTGATGTCGAATATTTTCAGATGAATATTTTTAGCCCCCATCGCTTCAGCTCTTTTGACGTGGTGTTCGGCATATGTTTCGGCAAACGCTCGGTTTTCGAAAAAGTATATCCCTCCCGCCTCGCCAGTATGCTCATTCTCAGTCCAGATCTTGGAAATGAAACCCGGCTCTTGATTGATGCTTTCGGCCAGCGATTGCGCATTTTTGGACAAGGCTGCGCCAAGCTGGTCGGCTGGGAAACTAAAATCAATCTGTAAAATGACACTCATGTCGTGATCCTTTTCGTGGCGAGTGGTTGTATATGAAACAGGGGTATTCCATGGTGCGTTCTGCAATATGGGGTAACTGCGCGTTGAGAAAACGCCCCTTTGGTTCATTGTGACATAAAGGTTTGGCTGAAGTCGTCGACTTGCAAGCCAACCTGATCGCTGACCCTATGGTAAAACGCCTTGGTTTTGGGCGCTTCCCCCCTGGATTGGTTGAGACCGCGATCGTCATGATATTTGACAGCAAAAATTAATAAATAGACTATGAAAGTTAACTCTGTTCAATATTTGTGAACAAATGGACAAACTTGCAGCCATGGCCACTTTTGTCAACGTGGTTGAAACCGGGAGTTTCACCCGCGCGGCTATTGCCATGGGGCTTCCCAAAGCGCGGATCTCCCAGCGTATTAGCGATCTTGAGCGCGTCAATTAATCGGGGTGTAAAGAGGTGGATGGCGTTGCCGCACATCCACCCAATAATCGAGGATCAGTGAACCTTTTTACCATCAACAAGGATGTGATGCGGGCTGCGAGCCTTCGGATGGATGAAGAAATGCCCTTCCTGAGCGCTATCCGTGCTGATTGGCACCAGCGTAATATTTTTCGCTCCAGCGGCTTTATTATGCAAGGCGTAAATAATGAAGGGGATTACCAGCACCACCAGGAAGCACACGACCAGTAAACCGGCGTAGACGTCGTTAGCTTCTCCACCCGGCAGCCCCGAAGGAGGGAAGAAGGAGACGACAAAGGCTACCAGAGAGGTCAGCAACCCAATGACCGCCACTGTAATTTTAACCCCATTGCCTCCCGGTATATTAAAGGTGCGCTTGTTATTCGGCTGCTTGCGGATCAGCTGGATATACGCCAGGAATAACAGGAAATAGCTGCAAAGATAAATCACTACCGTCAGCGCCAGCGCAATCAGGAACGACATGTTATTGCCCCCCCCGGTATTGGTCAGAACAATCAGTGCCACCGACGTGATGAGTAACTGGGAAATGACCAGCACCACCGGCACGCCGTTTTTGTTCATTTTGGCAAAGCGGGCAGGCAGGATCCCTTGTTGTGCCGTCACTAACATCCCGCGGGAAGGCCCGACTATCCAAGCAGCGATCTCAGCCAGCACCCCCAGAAGCAACAGCGCAGCGATGCCACGAATAGCCCATTCAAAGCCCGTCCCCAAATGATTGATCAGCACCGTGAAGGTTTGCATCACGCCCGCAGAGAGGTTGATTTGCTCATGGGGTATCACGGCGGCAATCGAGAGCCCGCCGACAGAACTCAGGCAAATCGCCGCAAACATCAACAGCAGCATGGCGAGCGGATAATCGCGGCCCGGATTTTTCATTTCATTGACGTGGGTAGCCGATGCTTCCACCCCCATATAGCTTAGGATGAAGGCCACAAACACCACTAACGTGCTCATGCTGGTGAAGTCCGGCAAGAAGGTTTCGGCATTCATTTCAATCGCAATGGGAGCACCAGAGCGCAGATAAGTGATGGCCAGGATCACCAGAATAGCGGCAGGTAGCAGAATACCGGCAAAAAAACCAATCTTGGCGATGCGAGCAGTATTTTTGGTGCCACCAAACTGAGTCAAGGCCAGGCCCCATAAAATAACCAGTGCGGCGACGGTTTTAACTATCGGATCGTTATTGAGTTCGGGCCAGTTAAGAATATAGGACAGCGCCCCTAGCACGAAGTAGAGCATCGGAATGAAGCCTATCGCGATTTGCAAATAGCCAAACGAAATAGCGGCAAACCCCCATTTCTCACCGAGGGTTTTAGAAACCCAGGTAAACACGCCGCCCTCCTGCCAACCCTCGACCGTCGCCATTTCAGCGGCACACAATCCTACCGGAATGAACCACAACAAGCCGCCAAGGATCAGGAAGAAGGTCAGTGAAAAGCCAGAGGTTGCAAACGTTGGGTATTCGTAAACCGCCATTACCATTGATGCCGTTATGGCAAAAAAGCCCAACAGCGTGAGTTGTTTTGGCGCAGCTATTATTTGAGTGGTAGCCATGGCAATTCTCCTGGGACAAGCGAAGGTGCTTGCCAGTTGATTTCTTATGGTTAACAGGAGTGGCGAGGAGCAAGCCACTCCATTAACAGGTCAGATGCGGATCAGCCGTGGTTAAAACCGGCCGCTTCATCTTCCGAAAGTGGATTAACGACCGGATGACTTTCGAAATGCTCAAGTGCTCGTTTCAGATCGTCAAGCAACAGACTACCCAGGTCAAAACTCACCCCGTGGCGCACTAAAATACGCTGGATCACCAGATCTTCCCGATTGGCTGGCATGGAGTACGCAGGTACCTGCCAGCCGCGCGAGCGTAATTTATCGGCGAGGTCATACAGCGTGTAGCCACCGATATTGGCGCCTTCTTTCAGTTTCCAGGCCAGCGCCGGGATGCCTTTACCACTGTCGCCATCAAACAGGATTTCAAACGGACCGAGCTTACCGATCTCGTCGGCAAGATACTGGGCCGTGGCATAGCAAGCGTTATGGACTTTGGCGTAGCCTTCGCGACCAAGGCGTAAGAAGTTGTAGTACTGGGCGATGATCTGCCCACCAGGGCGTGAGAAGTTGAGCGCAAAGGTAGGCATATTGCCGCCAAGATAGTTGACGTTGAAAATAAGCTCTTCTGGCAAGTCTGCCGCTTCACGCCATACCACCCAGCCCGCCCCCAGAGGGGCCAGCCCAAATTTGTGGCCTGAGGTATTGATGGATTTTACGCGTGGCAGGCGGAAATCCCATTCCAGCTCAGGGGCACAGAATGGGGCGAGAAAGCCGCCGCTGGCACCGTCGACATGAATAGGAATATCCAGCCCGGTGTCTTGTTGCAGTTTATCGAGCGCGTCGCTGACCGCTTTTACCGGCTCATACTGGCAGGTAAAGGTCACTCCGAGGGTGGGTACTACACCTATGGTATTTTCATCGACTCGTTTCAGTACCTCTTCCGGGCTCATGATCAGACGATCGCCTTCCAGAGGGATTTCTCGCAATTCTACATCGAAATAGCGCGCGAATTTGTGCCAGCAAATTTGCACCGGCCCGCAGATCATATTGGGTTTATCGGTTGATAGACCCTGTGCGGCACGTTTTTTGCGCCATTGCCATTTCAACGCCAACCCACCCAACATAGCGGCTTCTGACGAGCCAATGGTGGAGCAGCCCAGCGTGGTGCCCGGCGACGGCGATTTCCACAGGTCGGCCAACATGCGCACGCAGCGGGCCTCAATTTCGGCCGTTTGTGGATACTCGTCTTTATCAATCATATTTTTGTCGATGGACAGATCCATCAGGTCGCGAATTTCTTCATCAACCCAGGTCTGACAGAATGTCGCCAGGTTTTGCCGTGAGTTACCGTCTAACATTAATTCATCGCGGATGGCACTAAATACGTGGCGAGGATTTCGCTCTGCGTCTGGAAACCCAGATTTCGGTAGTGAAATGGCTAAGTCGATCGAAGAATAAACATCATCATTAACATTGCTGTTATTTTTCTGGTTGCTGTTACTCATAAAAACCCTCTTGATTTCTATATGTCAATATACTCGGCAGGACCATGTAAAACCGCCCCCTGTGCTCTACTAACGCCATCAAGTCTTGGCGTTAATTCTAGAACATTTTCTGGAAAAGATAGGAAATCATCTTAAATATAGAAATTTTCCAGTAAAATCAGTGGGAAGGAGGCTTTACTTGTTGAGCGTTTTGCCAGTGTTTTTTAAGCAAGGGTGTGGTGATTCATAGATCTAGTCGCACTCGGATTTTTATGACAGTAATTTAATCATTGTTACGGCATGGTTATAATAACATTAAATCTGTTAATGAGACTTTTCTCTTTATTGATAAGGTAATTCCCATATTATCCACTGCAACCTAATGGTTTATTAATGAGGATATAAAATTATTGAAAAATAAAGCATTGTGAGGATTACGTTCTACAATTACTCTAAACAAAATCTGCAGTTACCCGCGAAGTCGGTTTGATTTGATAAGGAGTGATGAGTTATGCAGCAAAAAACCATGTTTCTGCCTGCCTGCGAACATTCTGAGGCATGTCTATGCCACAGCCCGGCATTTATACGCATTAATACGGTGCTAACCCGCCAGGCGGCGAAAGCGCCGCCGATAACGACAGCCACGGTCGCAGCAGCAATACCCGCAGGGCAATCCACACATTCCAATGCAGCCGCCAGCGCTACGCAGCTGAAAGTGTTTATCAACGTACGGATTTTTGACGGGGTTTCTGACCAACTGCGCGAGGGGATGCAGGTTATTGTTGAAGGCAACAAAATCAAATCGATTGAACCCGCTGATACGGCTCCGCCTGCGGAAGCAATAGTTATAGACGGCAACGGTGGCGTGCTGATGCCCGGCCTGATTGATGCGCACTGGCATGCCATCATGGCTCGCCCTTCCATGATGACGGCGATGACGGCCGATTTTAACTATATCCAAGCGCTGGCGATTGCCGAAGCTCAGGCAACGCTGCTGCGTGGGTTCACCACGGTCCGCGATATGGGCGGGCCTGTGTTTGGTCTGAAGCGCGCGATTGATGAGCAGATTACGGTTGGCCCGCGCATTTACCCGTCCGGGGCGTTCATTTCCCAGACCGGCGGCCACGGTGATTTTCGCATGCTCAGCGAAGTCCCACGCGCCCCCGCGGACTCTTTGAGCTATATCGAGAGGGTGGGGATAACGGCTATTGCCGATGGTGCCGATCAGGTGTTGCTACGCGCCAGGGAACAGTTGATGAGAGGGGCTTCTCAGATCAAATTTATGGCCGGTGGCGGAGTAGCCTCGCTCTATGATGGCATCGACGTGACGGAAGGCTCCGTGCCCGAAATCCAGGCGGCGGTGACCGCTGCTGAAAATTGGGGTACCTACGTGACCGTTCACGCCTACACGGCCCGCGCTGTCACCATGGCAATCAAAGGCGGCGTGAAATGTATCGAACACGGCCAGTTGGTGGATGAACAGACCGTGGAGCTCATGGCGCAACAGAATCTGTGGTGGTGCCTGCAACCTTTTCTGGACGACGAAGATGCCGTCCCGATGGCGAATCCGGCTTCACGTGCCAAGCAACTGGTGATGTCCGCTGGAACCGATAACGCCTACCAACTAGCGAAAAAGCACCACATAAAAACTGCCTGGGGTACCGACACACTCTTCGACGCCCGGCTTGCCACACGTCAAGGGGCACAGCTCGCCAAGCTGATACGCTGGTATACGCCTCTCGAAATTCTTAAAATGGCTACCAGCGTTAATGCTGAACTTTGCGCGCTCTCCGGCCCACGTAACCCTTATCCCGAGAAGCTTGGGGTGATAGAAGCAGGCGCTCTGGCCGATATGATTATCGTCGATGGCAATCCGCTCACGGATATTCAACTGCTCGCCCAGCCTGAGGACGCGTTCCAGATGATCATGAAGAACGGGCAAATTTATAAAAATACGCTGGAAAACAGCGCGGTTTAGTACAGCGCCGCAATGCGGTTTTGGGAGATAAAATGGCAAGCGCACACTCTTTTCGTCAGCGCCGGGAGCCTTTGTTTTTTCGTTCAGGCCATATGCGCTATGGAGCGTTGGCCTTATTGCTGGTCAGTACCTTTAGCCTCATCGGGTGTCGTGACTTTGGTGCGCCAGCATTTTCCTTGCTCGGCTCTTATTTCCCTGCCTGGTTAGCCTGTGCAGGGATTGGCCTTATGGTGGCGGTAGGGGCTCGCATTCTGCTGATTTTTGCGGGAATTGACGAAGTCCTGCCGTGGCGACTCTTCGTCTATACCTGCCTGGCGCTCGCCGTAGCATTTATGTCATTGCTTTTATTCTAAGTGCGCTAAAAATGAACAGGTTAAAACAACAGGGCAATAAACGTCGGATAGCGATCGTCATCGGGGTGGTTATCGTTATTGCTGCCGCTATTTCAGGGTGGTTGACGCTGCGTCAAAACTCGTTAAATCCCACGTCGCAAGATACGGTCATCGGTGCCAGCGTGGTGAACGTCAGCAGCTCCGTTCCTGGGCGTATCCAGTCAATTAACGTAACAGAAAACGGCAAGGTCCAACGGGGTGAGGTGATGTTCACTCTCGATCCGACGATTTACCGTTTGCGGGTCGAGCAGGCGCGGGCGGAACTGCAGATGGCGCAAGCTGCCTGGGATACGCAGCACCGCACGATGATCGCAGAACAATCTAACGCGGCGATCACCGATGAGCAGGTTAACCGGGCGCGGGCCAACCTTAAACTGGCAACTCAGACGCTGGCACGCATTCAACCGCTGCTGGGCAAGGGCTATGTCACCGCCCAGCAGGTTGATGATGCCCAGACCGCCAAACACGATGCGAAAATCAGCCTGAAACAGGCGCTGAAGCAAACCGTCGCTTCACAGGCATTAATCAGCAGTGCTGCGGAGTCTGAGGCCTTGCTCGGCGCACGCCGCGCCGCATTGGCCATTGCCGAACAAGAGCTGGAAAATACCCAGATACGAGCGCCGCACAATGGCCTGGTGGTGGGGCTTAATGTTTCGGCGGGGGAATTTGTGATGCCGGACCAGGCGGTATTTACGCTGATTAATAGCGACCACTGGCACGCCTCTGCATACTTTCGCGAAACAGAGCTGGCGCACATCAAACCGGGGGATTGCGCCACGGTCTATGTCATGGCCGATCGCCAGCGTGCGATTCAGGGCAGAGTGGAGGGCATTGGCTGGGGGATCAGCTCCGAGGAGCAGTTTAACATTCCACGAAATCTGCCTTATGTCCCGAAATCGCTGAACTGGGTGCGGGTCGAACAGCGTTTCCCGGTGCGGATCAACCTTAAAGATCCGCCGGCTGAGTTGATGCGCATTGGTGCCAGCGCGGTGGCAATCGTACGAGACGACCATGGTTGCTGACAGCCCTTGGGGCAGAATGCTGCGCCAGGTGAAGCGCGATTTGGCCTATTTCCCTGGCCGATTGGCGATGGCCTGGCGGGTCGGTGCGCTTTGTGCGCTGATGACGTTGGTTGCCATGCTGTACGGTATCCCCGAATCAGCGATTAGCTGCTATCTGATTTTGTTCGTGATGAAACCAGACGCCGCCGAAAGTATGGCGATGGCCATTGCGGTGACCCTGCTCGTTTCCATAGTGGTGGGGCTGATCTTGCTGATCCTGCCTTATACCCTGGAATCTGCGCCTTTACGCATGGCGGTGCTGGTCCTTAGCTCGTTTGCCTTTCTCTGGCTAGGCTCGGCGAGCAAACTCGGGCCGGTGGGCAGCATTATTGCGCTGGTGATCGCTTTTATCATGTCGCTGCTTGGCGATGCGCCGAATGGAGAGTTGGCGGTACGCGCGGTGCTGTATGCCTGGCTGATGGCCGCATCACCGATGCTGCTATTAGTGGCATTTAATCTTTTCATCGGGCGGCCACCCTGGAAACTGTTACGCGCAAGTCTGGCAGAGCGCTTAGAGGTTGCCGGTGCGGCATTACGCCACCCGGATGCCCCCAGCCTGCGTAAAGTGGAGGAGCTGCTGCGGGAAGGGCAGAGCGAACATCAACAGCGGGCTATGCTCGTGCGCATTTTCCATCTGCGGCCTGCCGCAGAGGCCGCCTGGCTAACCGCCGCTGTCAATAGCAGCTATCGGTTACTGTTGGCAATTTCAGCCCTCAATAAAACCGTACCGGCGTTAACTCGCCCTGAACTGGCAGACTGGTGCAGTTCTGCCGCCGAGGCCGTTACCACAGGCCAGGTGGTTGAACCCCCTGCGTTTAATCAGAGTGGGAAAAATGACGAAGTCACCCACGCGCTGGTGCAACTTGCAACGCCAGATAACGCGGTAGACACCAGTGCGCCAAAAGCCTCGTTTTTAGCCGCAGACGCCTTTACCAATCCCGTCCATCAGCAATTTGCCTTAAAGACCACGGCGGCCAGCGTGATCTGTTATCTCGTCTATACCGCACTGGACTGGCAAGATATTCATACCGCCATGATCACCTGTTATGTCGCTGCGCTCGGCACGGCGGGGGAGACGGTACACAAGCTGACGCTGCGCATCGTTGGCTGCCTGATAGGCGCATTGATGGGCGTGCTTTCGCTGATTTTTATTGTTCCGTCGCTGAGTGATATCGGCCAGTTAATGGCGCTGGTGTTCGGTGCGCTGCTGCTCAGTGCCTGGGTATCGAGTGGCAATGAGCGGATTGCCTATGCGGGAATACAAATCGGACTGGCATTTTTACTGACCGTGTTACATGGCTTTGGGCCGAGTACGGATTTGGGCGTCGCGCTCGACAGGGTGCTGGGGATCTTGCTGGGGAATCTGGTGGTGTATTTATTATTCACCTATGTTTGGCCCGTCGCCATTGCTGATTTTGTCCGCACTCGCATCCGCAGCCTGGTCACGGGATTAAGCAATCTGGCCGCATTGGCACCAACAGAACGCCCGGCAGCGATAAGACAGGCGGCAGCAGTTGAAGAAGAACTGACTACGGCACGGGAGGCGCTAAGGCTGGTTCCTTTTGAACCAAGATCGCTACGCCCTTCTCCCGAAGAATACCGGCGTCTGCAAGCTATCCTTGGCGAAATGGAAAACCTCTGTCCGGCGCTGTTTTTGCCCTTTGATAAGTCCTCCTCCGATGTGGAACGGCTCAGCCGACTTTCCTCGAGCGGTGGAGTGATTAATCCCTCAGTACCAACAGGAAGCAATAACGGTTTGCCACTCGCCGTTGAACTTGAGATCCAACAAAGCATCAGGCGACTTGAGGAACTTCTCGGATGAAGCCGCGCACTCAGACTTTCAAAATACGAACTTTCAGCACGGCAGTGGGGCTGTGTCTGTTAGCAGGCTGTGCCACGGACCAATTGGCGTTGGCCCCGGCTAGTCCTTCCTCTCCCTGGACACCTGACGGCATCAGCAGTCATGAATTTGCTGTTCCGGCCAACCCGGCGGTAGCGGAACTTCCTGCACCACCTGCGATCAACCAGGAACAGGTCTACCAGTTACCCGAGCTTATCGACATCGCCCAGATGCAAAACCCGGATACTCGCATCGCCTGGCAGCAGGCGCGGCAGGCTGCGCTGGGCGTAGGTATGGCTGAGGCGACATTTTTGCCGATGATTTCAGCCAGCGTGATCGGCGGCTATCAAAGAACGCGCACGCCGCTGCCTTATGACATTGGCGGCCAACACGATCTGGATACCACCGGCAGCGCGGTTGTACCGGCACTGGCATTGCAGTGGTTAATCTTCGATTTTGGTCAGCGTAGCGCTTTGCAACAGGCGGCCAAGCATACCTCCTATGCCGCCAACGTCGCCTTTAACGGCATGCATCAAAAGATTATTTACGATGTTACGCGCAGCTATTACCAATACGGTGCGGCCCAGTCACGCCGCAAAATAGCGCAGGAGACGCTGCGCAATAGCCAGAAAATCCTCGATGCTGCCTTGGCGCGAAACAAAAATGGCGTCGCGACAACGGTGGAAGTCGCGCAGGCACGCCAGCAGGTCGCGCAGTCGGAACTGAATCGCGTTGTGGCACAGGGAACGGAACGTGACGCATGGCAGGCCTTACTGGCAGCCATGGGCATTTCTGCCTCATCGCAAATCAAAGTAGGCTATGCCGAGGATAAACCCTTGCCGCAGACGGCCAGTGCGCCAACCCAGCAGATGATTAAACTGGCGCTCTCCCAGCGGCCAGACGTATTGGCAACTTATGCTGCTGCTCAGGCCGCAACCGCAGGCATCAAGGCGGCAGAGGCGGACTTCTTGCCTAAGGTCTATCTCGCCAGCGCGGTCGCGGGTGGCGATGGGCGCTTTGATATGCAGGGATTGCCGCCTATTGGTCAGCAAACGTCCTCCTCTAGCATTCTCTTGGGCGTTACCGTACCGCTTTACGATGGTGGAATACGAGCTGCCCGTGTGAAAGAGGCCGAATCACGTGCTGCCGTGGCAAACGAGACTTTCCAAAAGACGCAGGAGGCTGCGGTTCGAGAGATTATCGTGGCTGCCGATACGTTACAATCTGCGCTAGAAGCCAACCAGGCAGCATTGAACCTGGTAAAAACCGCGTTTATTACCTACGACGCCGCGCTGGAGTCTTATCGCAACGGCGTAGGGACCATCACCGTGGCTAACGAAGCAGCCAATGGTCTGCTCTATGCGCAACAGATGAGTACCGATGCCCACGCTGCGGCACTGATCGCGGCGGCTAATTTAGCCTTTGTGATGGGCAAAATGACCCACGTGGACCCAGAGTAATTCAAGGGTGGTAAGCCGACAGCTATCGACATAAGGAAGAAAATCATGACATCTCCATTCTCGGCACTGATCATCGGTGCGTCACGCGGAATAGGTTTAGGCATTGTCAGACAGCTATCCATCCAGGGTTGGCAGGTGATTGCAACCTGTCGCGGTGCGGTGCCTGCCGATAGCCCGGCTGATACGCAATGGCTGAAGTTAGATATCAATCATCAGGATGAAAGGATTGCCCTGAAAGAGCGGCTGTCGCCGCAACAATTCGATCTTATCTTTATCAACGCAGGTGTTTACGGGCCAGCCCATCAGGACGTTGCCCAGGCGAATGACGATGAGATCGTTCAACTGTTTATGACCAATACCTTTTCCCCGGTTCGCTGTGCGGCAGCGTTAATACCGCTGGTGAAACCGCACACCGGCGTGATGGCGTTGATGACATCGGAGCTGGGCAGTTTAAATGAGAACGACGCGGCGACCTATCCGCTGTACGCCGCCAGCAAAGCGGCTCTGAATATGTTAACGCGTGGGTTGCGTGATACCGCCGCACGGCGGGAGTTGACTTTGCTGTCGGTGCATCCAGGCTGGGTACAAACGGATATGGGCGGAACGAATGCCACGCTGACTGTCGAACAAAGCTGCTCTGGCATTGTGAGCCAGGTGCTGGCCTGGCGAGGCAAAGGAGGGCATCACTTTATTGACTATGCAGGCAACGTGCTACGTTGGTAAAACGCGGTTTTGTAGGGGCGCTGCTGCGCCCATTTAACTCCTGTTCCAATCTTCCCCTCCTCGGCCTGTACAGGGATTAAGGGAGGGGAATAACGCTATCCTTACTTACTTCAACTCAGGCCAGTAGTCCTTGTTCGCCTCAATCAAGTCATCAAGTATCGCTTTGGCAACTGATGCGCTAGGTACGGTTTTCGACAGCGTAATGGCTTGCCACAGTTTCTGATAAGAACGCTGTTCCCAGGCATCGACCACCAGTTTTTCAACCGCCACCTGCTGGCTCATCAGCCCTTTCTGGAATTGCGGGATATTGCCAACCACCAGCGGTTGCGGGCCACTTTTGCCAACCAGACAGGGGATCTCGACCATGGCTTCCGGATCGAAGTTATTAATAGCGCCGTTGTTTGGCACAATCAACAGCATGCGCTCCTGGGTGTTGAAGGCGATGGCGGTTGCCAGATCGACGATGTAGGAGGCATGCTCGTCAATTTCCAACTCGCCTGCCGAGGATTTACCCGCCTGGATAATGGCATTACAGGAGCCGAAGACGTGCTTCTCGCGGTGATCCATGACCTCGTTAGCGCGGGTACGCTCCGGGTTGGAATGCTCTACTACGTAGTCCGGGAACAGATAGTATTTCAGGTAGGTATTTGGGAAGGTTTCTGGATCCAACGCCCAGACATCTTTCGCTTTGGCAAAGGTGTCATTCCAGCTAGCCTCCGTACCATGTTCATCTGATGGCGGAACGTAGCCAAATTTAGCCACGTATTCGCGGATTTTAGGCATCAAGTCGTTGCCCTGTAGATCCTCAATAGACGTCCACCAGCCGAAGTGGTTAAGCCCGTAGTAACGCACGCGCATTTCTTTGCGGTCTTTCAGGCCAGCAATTTGCGCCATGCGGCTTTCAATGCCGATTGGCATATCGCAGATGTTGAGGATTTTTGCCGTTGGGCGCAAACGACGGGTTGCTTCTGCCACAATCGCCGCCGGGTTGGAATAGTTCAGCATCCAGGCGTTTGGTGAGTATTGCTCCATGTAGTCGGCAATTTCCAGCACGCCGCCGATGGAGCGCATGCCGTAAGCAATTCCACCTGGCCCGCAGGTTTCCTGGCCAAGCACGCCGTGGCGCAGAGGGATTTTTTCGTCTTTTTCACGCATCGGGTATTTGCCCACGCGGATGTGCGCCATCACGAAATCCACATCGGTAAATGCCACTTTGGGGTCGGTGGTGTAGCTGAATTCGATGTCTGGTGCCTGCTCTTTCAGGATAATTTTGCACGCTTCGGCAATGGTTTCCTGGCGCGCACCATCGTTATCATAGAATTTCAAGGCGCGCAGCGGGAAACGATGCTGGTTTGCCAGTAACATCAGTACGATACCAGGAGTGAAGGTGCTACCACCGCCAGCTACAACTACAGAGAATTTATTCATGATACTGCCTCCGTCATGGATTTAAGTTCGCTCGAAGAAGCGTCTTTCATCAGGTTTTCGATCTGGTCGCGGACCTGCGGGACGTTCAGCCCCACAATTACCTGTATACCGTTGCCGCGTCGCACCACACCGTGGGCGCCCAGCGCTTTAAAAATGTCGTCGCTTTGCGTCAGCGACATATCCACCAGGACAATACGCAGGCGGGTCGCACAGTTGTTAACGCTCAGGATGTTGTTGGTTCCGCCAAGTGCTTCGAGAAAACCGGCAGCCTGGCCTTGTTTGGTTTCTTTCGCGGCCGCTGCCGTAGTTTGCTGGCGGGATGCTTGATAGTCCGCCTTGCTGTAGAGCTTGATTTCAGCCTCTTCGCGGCCCGGCGTTTTCAGATTGAAACGTAGAATCAAGGTGCGGAACACCAGGAAGTAGATAGCGGTAAAGGCAAGTCCAATGCCAATCTGAATAAACATCATTGACGCATGGTTGTGGAACATCGGGATCCAGTTTTGCGGCAGGAACTGGTCAAGCAGACCTCCGCCCATGTTGCCCACCACGCCGCACATATACATGACCGTCGCCATGGTAGCGGCCAGAAATGCGTGGACGACAAACAGTACCGGCGAGATAAACAGGAAGGTAAATTCCAGTGGTTCGGTAATGCCGACCAGCATCGCCGTTAACGTGGCGGGGATCAGCAGGCCTGCCACCTTCACTCGATTTTCAGGAGCCGTGGTGGCGTAGAGAGCCAGCGCAATCCCCAGACAGCCAAACACCTTCGAGTTACCGTGCAGCGCAAAGCCACCTTCTGGGAACAGCGTTTTCAGCGGCAGCGTACTCTGACTGAACTCCTGCAAATGCTGCGCCCAGTAAACCTGAATACCGCCTTCCACGACTGCCGGACCATAGATAAATGGGCCGTAGATAAAGTGATGTAGCCCCGTCGGGATCAGGATGCGTTCAAGGAAGGTGTAAACCCACACGCCGAGCGAGCCCGCGCTGCGCAGGAATTCCTGCAGTGATTCAATCCCCATCTGTACTTTTGGCCAGCCGAACAGAGTAAGCCACGCGCAAGGGATCATGACGAAGAAGGCAACAATGACGACGAAAGAGCTGCCCTGGAAAATACCGAGGAAAACGGGAAGTTGCTTTTCGAAATAGCGGTTGTGGATAGCGGTGACCAATCCGGAAATCACAATCGCACCGATAATACTGGTATCGAGCGTTTTGATGCCGGCAATCATCGTGAGCCCGGTTCCCGCCACCGGGTCGACGTTAAAATCAACGCCAAAGTACTGGCCCCAGGTCATTCCCATTGCGTTAATGAAGTAGTTCCAGGTCATGAAACTGACTAGTACGGCCAGGCAGGCGCGGCCCTGAGCCTGTTTTGCCAGGCCAATAGGTAAACCCACGGCGAAAATCAGTGGCATATTACGAAATACCGTCCAGCCGCCTTCTTCAATAATGTGGACGATTTGCGCAAATAAGTTATCGGGTGCAGTGAGCGCTTCGCCGACAAACATCGGGTTACGCAGCATAATGGCGATACCGACCACAATCCCGGCAAACGGGAATAGCAGGACCGGGGTAAACATTGCGCCACCAAAACGTTGTATTTGACTGAGCATTTTAAATCCTCATGTAACAACCTGTAGGGGAAGTGACCTTATTCTTTAACGCGGGTCTGAGAAGCAGAGTAGGGAGTACGTGAGGGGTTATCTTTGTCCGTCGCACCGATTCGTGATCGCATTCATGGTTTTTGTTTGCACCAAGTTGTCTACTTTTCGTCATAAAACTGTACACGACGATTTCACTTGAAATTTTTACCTGATGAGGTTGTTTGCAACTTCAATAAAAACAGCCTATTAATTTATAGGAAGTGGATTATTTAAGCGCAGTGCGAAGCTTCAGAGAGGTCTATCAGTGATCTACAAATCCATAGCCGACAGGCTACGCATTCGGCTTAATTCTGCCGATTACCATATTGGCAGCCCATTGCCTGCGGAGGTTCGCCTGGCGGAAGAGTTTGGCGTCTCCCGCATGACCATTCGTAAGGCGATAGATTTGCTGGTGGGATGGGGATTGGTGGAGCGCCGCCACGGTAGCGGCACTTATGTCGCGAAGAAAGACGTACATCATGAAACCACCAACCTGACCGGATTTATCGAGGTGATGCGCAATCAGGGTAAGGAAGTGGTAAGCGACGTGCTGGAGTTTACTATTATGCCCGCGCCACCCGCTATCGCTAGCCAGCTGCGCATCAAGATTGATGAACGGATCTACTACTCGCGACGGGTTCGTTCGGTGGACGGCAAGCCTCTGATGGTCGAAGACAGTTATATGCCCGCGAAGCTCTATCGCAATTTGTCCGTTGCCCACCTGGAGGGGTCAAAATTCAGCTATATCGAAGATGAATGCCACATCATCGTGCGCGGCAATTATGAGAGCCTCACGCCTGTACTGGCCGATAGAAAGATGGCGAAGCTGCTGAATGTCGATGAGCTGACACCTATTTTGCGCATCATCTCGCTGTCATACAGCGACAGCGGCGATTTCGTGAATTACTCGGTGATGTTCAGAAATGCCAGCGAGTACCAGGTGGATTACCATTTACGGCGGGAGCATGTGAAAGTATAGGAAATAGGGTGGCTGCTGAGACGCCGTTGAAAAGCAAAAAGCCCGCTTAGTTGCCTAAGCGGGCTTCTCTAAATATGGCTCCTCTGACTGGACTCGAACCAGTGACATACGGATTAACAGTCCGCCGTTCTACCGACTGAACTACAGAGGAATCGTGTGAACGAGGCGAATAATAGCGAGGCGTATTGGGTTTGTCAAAGCACTAAAGTGAGGGAAAAGTGCGTTTGCTGTCAGATTGAGCATATTGGCTCGTTTTTCGGCACTTTGCTTTGGTTAACAACGCGTAAAATGCGGAACCATGAGGAAAAGATTAGCGCGTTCAACATGCAGCTTAGCGAGCATGACAGAATGCTAAGTAGCACCGTCATAAAGCGATCCCACAAAAATACTACTCATCGAATATAAATTAATCAGAAGGGAACTCAACGCCATCAGGATGATGACCACCAGTGAAACCCAGGAATATCTGCTTATTTTTTACCAAACTGTGATCGAGATTGTTTTTTTAGTTTTCAGCTTCCGGGGGCTTGGTTTTTTTAATAAAGTTGATGTAAATCAAAACAATAGGTTGGAGCGTCTGACGATAAGTGATTTTTTTTAAGATTCTTCTATGTTACTCTGGCGGGCATTCTTTGCTGATACCAGTAATGAAGCTCTCGCAGATCTTGTCAATGCTTGCTTTATTACTCTATGCTACGCCAAGCCATTTTTATAGCGGTAAACCACGCCGTTCCTTTGTTTCCCGGAGTTTTTTAGTAATGAAAAAAACAATCGCCATAGCCGCATTGTGTGTGTTGCTGGCAGGGTGCCAGACTGCGAAAACCAAACCTGCCACCGCCGCCGGTGTCCCTGCACCAACCCCAGTTACACCAAGCGCTACCGTTACGCAGCCAGCTCAACCGATGGCTTCTGTCGGTACCGATGACATCATGTATCCCTGCATGAAAGAGCTGAATGCTCTGCAACAGGTTAGCCCGCGGTTGTATCAAACCCGCAGCGTAGAATTGAACGATATCGTGGCGCAGGCCAAGCTTTACATGCGTATTCGTGACAACGTCAGCACCGACATTCATCAAATCATGGATGCCGCCTATCAGTTCCGCATTGCCAAAACCTGTAACCGTATCAGCACTGACCTGACCAATGCCTTGATTGAGCGTGTGACTGGCGCCTGACGCGCATACCTCGTATTCAGATATTCCGGGAATACATGGTTGTTGTACCAGAAACGCTCTCTTAGGGAGCGTTTTTGTTTTCTGCTCATCCAAAATGCCCTCCAGTTGCACCAGCAAGGTGCGCCAACAAATTCCCCTTATTCTTTTCTAACGCTCGTTGCCTGCCAAAACCAGTGAACCTCCTCATTTTTACGGCTGAGAGCGCCAGCAACTCGGCCCTATTTTTGTATGCGCCGTCACAATGGCTAGATTTTTGCTTGGATAAACGCGGGTAAATCGGTTGCGCTCTCGCGCAAATTATTTTCCCCGACTACACATAAAGTGACTGCTCCACGTCATTTACCCGTCGTCCTGCAACTGCCGCCGTTATTGGCTGCAATTTGCACCTGGCCGGGTCTACGGTCTTTCGCTAAAACAGTGCTGAGGAATGCAAAATGTCATTGAGATTGCTAAAAACCCCGCTTGCTGCTCTGCTTATTGGTTGTTTTAGTACGGCTTTTTCTGCACATGCCGATATCGTGATTGGCGTCGCCGGGCCATTCTCCGGCCCAAATGCTACCTATGGGGATCAATACTGGCGTGGGGCCTCGCAGGCAGCCGCAGACATCAATGCGGCCGGGGGGATTAAAGGGGAAAAAATCAAGCTGGTGCAAGGCGATGATGCTTGTGAACCTAAGCAGGCAGTCTCGGTAGCTAACCGCCTGGTCGATCAGGATCACGTCGCTGCGGTGGTGGGGCACTTCTGCTCGTCTTCCACCATGCCCGCTTCGGAGGTGTATGACGAAGCCGGGATCATTGCTATCACACCCGGTTCCACCAACCCGCAAATCACCGAACGCGGCATGAATAACATGTTCCGCATGTGCGGCCGCGACGATCAGCAAGGGGTCATTGCCACCAATTACATGCTGGATACCCTGAAGGCGAAAAAGATTGCCGTCATCCATGATAAGGACACTTATGGCCAGGGCTTGGCAGATGCCGCCAAGGCAGAAATGAACAAACGTGGCGTGAAGGAAGTGATGTACGAAGGGCTGTCGCGCGGTGAGAAAGACTTTAACGCCCTGGTGACCAAAATCGCTTCAGTTAATCCAGACGTGGTGTATTTCGGCGGCTGCCATCCAGAGGCGGGTCCGCTGGTGCGCCAGATGCGTGAGCAAGGGGTGAAAGCTAAATTCTTCTCCGGCGACTGTATTGTTACCGAGGAGCTGGTAACGGCGGCCGGCGGGCCACAGTACACCACTGGCGTGCTGATGACCTTCGGTAACGATCCACGTCAGATCCCAGAAGGGAAGGCGGTGATTGCCAAGTTCCGCGAGAGTGGGTTTGAACCAGAAGGGTACACGCTGTACTCCTACGCATCGATCCAGGCCATCGCCGCCGCGTTCAATGCCACCGGCGGTAAAGACAGCGCCAAGGCCAGCGAGTGGTTGAAATCTCACGATGTGGATACCGTGATGGGGAAAAAAGCCTGGGATAAAAAAGGTGACCTGAAGGTCTCAGACTACGTGGTCTACCAATGGGATGACAAAGGCAAATATCACCAGCTCTGATGTAAAGATCAACGGATCCGTACGTATGGCGGATCCGTTCCTTAACTTCCTTTGGGCCGCGTGGTGCTGAACTTGCGGCCCGCCCATCAGGTGAGATTGCTTATTATGGATGTATTCTTCCTGCAACAGCTGATTAACGGCCTGACCCTTGGCGCGGTGTATGGCCTGATCGCCATCGGCTACACCATGGTGTACGGCATCATTGGCATGATCAACTTCGCCCACGGCGAGGTGTATATGATTTCTGCCTATCTGTGTGCGATTGGCCTGGCACTGCTCTCTTTCTTTGGTCTGCACTCTTTCCCGCTGTTGATCCTGGGCACCCTGGTATTCACCATCGTGGTCACCGGTGTTTATGGCTGGGTGATTGAACGTATTGCTTATAAACCGCTGCGTAACTCCACGCGTCTGGCTCCGCTGATTTCTGCCATCGGTATGTCGCTGATCCTGCAAAACTATGCGCAGATCAGCCAAGGGCCGCGCCAGCAGGGGATCCCCACGCTGCTGGACGGCGTTTTTCGGCTCAATTTTGATGGCGGTGTGATCCAGATTACCTACACCAAGGTATTTATTCTGGTAGCCGCACTATTGGGTATGGCGGTGCTTACCTACGTGATCCAACGCACGCGCCTGGGGCGTATCTGCCGGGCTACCCAACAGGATCGCAAGATGGCATCGATACTCGGCATCAATACCGACCGGGTGATCTCGCTGGTGTTTGTGATCGGCGCGGCGATGGCCGGGCTGGCAGGGGTGCTGGTCACCATGAACTACGGCACCTTCGATTTTTACGTGGGCTTTATTATCGGCGTCAAAGCCTTCACCGCAGCGGTGCTGGGGGGCATTGGCTCATTACCCGGCGCGATGCTCGGAGGCTTGCTGCTTGGGGTGGCAGAGGCACAGTTCGCCGGTATGGTGAACTCGGATTACAAGGATGTGTTTTCATTCGGTCTGCTGGTGGTGATCCTGATTTTCCGCCCTCAGGGCCTGCTGGGGCGGCCAATGGTCGCTAAGGTGTGAGGGAAAACTATGTCTCAATCCACTGTTCATCAAGGGCTGAGTGTTAAACGCAGCCTGTTGGATGCCGTTCTCGCGGGCCTGATCGCGCTGATTGTGTTTGGCCCGATCGTCGGCATCGTGCTGGACGGCTACAGTTTCAACTTTGAGCCACGCCGCCTGGTGGTGATTATTGCGGTAGTGATGGCGGGGCGGCTGTTACTCAGCCTGTTTTTGCAAACGCCGCTGGGGCGCAAGGTGTCGGCGCGTTTTGAGGGAGGCAATGACGGTGTCTATGTTCGGCCAGTCGGCGCCAGAACGAGCCTGCGTTGGATCCTGCCTCTATTGGCGGTGTTGGCATTGCTGTTCCCGTTTATGGCGACCAAATACCTGCTGACCGTGGCGATCCTCGGCCTGATTTATGTGTTGTTAGGGCTAGGATTGAACATTGTGGTGGGGCTGGCCGGGTTGCTCGATCTGGGTTACGTGGCGTTTTATGCCATTGGTGCCTACGGTCTGGCGCTGGGCTATCAGTATTTGGGCCTGGGTTTTTGGGCGATGTTGCCGTTGGGGGCGCTAATGGCGGCGCTGGCCGGGGCATTGCTGGGGTTCCCGGTGCTGCGTATGCACGGTGACTATCTGGCGATTGTGACGCTGGGCTTTGGTGAGATCATCCGCCTGGTGCTGAATAACTGGGTATCGTTAACCGGCGGGCCAAACGGCGTGTCGGTTCCTGCACCGACCCTGTTCGGCCTGGAGTTTGGCCGCCGAGCCAAGGAAGGGGGAGTACCGATCCATGAGTTCCTCGGTATTACCTATAATCCCAACCTGAAGTTTATCTTCGTCTACGCGGTGTTGTGTCTGGTGGTGTTGCTGGTGCTGTTCGTCAAACATCGGTTGACGCGGATGCCTATAGGGCGGGCGTGGGAAGCGTTACGGGAGGATGAAATCGCTTGCCGTTCGCTCGGGCTTAATCATGTGCTGGTCAAACTCTCGGCGTTTATGATGGGGGCTTCCACCGCGGGTATCGCCGGGGTGTTCTTTGCCACCTATCAAGGGTTCGTCAATCCAACGTCGTTTACCTTCTTTGAATCGGCGCTGATCCTGGCGATCGTAGTATTGGGTGGAATGGGATCGACTATCGGTGTCGTGCTGGCGGCCTTTGTCCTGACGGTGGCCCCGGAACTGCTGCGCAGCTTTGCCGAATATCGAGTGTTGCTGTTTGGCGTACTGATGGTGTTGATGATGATCTGGCGGCCACGCGGCCTGGTGCGTATCAGCCGTAGCAGCTTTACGCCACGCAAGAGGGTAGCACCATGAGCGATGCCATTTTGCGCGTTGAACATTTGATGATGCACTTCGGCGGCATCAAAGCGCTGAACGATGTGAATCTCGAAGTGGAGCGTGGGTCGATCACCGCGTTGATCGGCCCGAACGGCGCGGGGAAAACCACGGTGTTCAACTGCCTGACGGGTTTTTACCGTGCCAGCGGCGGGGCGATCCTGCTCAATACCCACAAACGGCCGATTGATGTGATCCGTATCCTCGGCCAGAAATTCCGTGCCGGGGACTGGATTAACCCCGCGCAACTGGGGTCGCGTCTGTACTACAAAATGTTTGGTGGCACACATCTGGTGAACCGTGCCGGATTGGCCCGCACCTTCCAGAATATCCGCCTGTTCCGTGAGATGTCGGTGGTGGAGAACCTGCTGGTGGCACAACACCGTTTGAGTAACCGCAACCTGATTGCTGGCGTGCTCAATACGCCTGCCTATCGCCGGGCAGAAAATGAAGCACTGGACCGCGCATTTTACTGGCTGGAGGTGGTCGAGTTGGTGGACTGTGCCAACCGACTGGCGGGGGAGATGTCCTACGGCCAGCAGCGGCGGCTGGAGATTGCCCGCGCGATGTGCACCACCCCGGAAATGATCTGCCTGGACGAGCCCGCCGCCGGGTTGAATCCGGTGGAAACCGCGACCCTGAGCCGGATCATCCGCTTTCTGCGCCAGCATCATGAAATTACGGTGCTGCTGATCGAACATGATATGGGAATGGTGATGGAGATTTCCGATCGGGTGATCGTACTGGACCACGGCAATGTGATCGCTGAGGGAACGCCGCAGGAGATCCAACACAATGACAGCGTGATCGCCGCCTATCTGGGCGCAGACGAAGAGGAGCTGGCGGGATGAGCGAGGTGATGCTGGAATTTCGCGAGGTAGATGTCCATTACGGCCCGATCCAGGCGCTGCAACAGGTGTCATTGCAGGTCAGGCAAGGGGAGACCGTAGCGTTGATCGGGGCCAACGGGGCGGGGAAATCCACCTTGCTGATGTCAATCTTTGGCCAACCTCGCATCAGCGGTGGGCAGATCCTGTTTCAGGGGACGGATATCAGCCAGCGGTCGACGCATTTTGTGGCCAGCAGCGGCATCGCTCAGGCCCCGGAAGGGCGGCGGATCTTCCCTGACATGAGCGTAGAGGAAAATCTGCTGATGGGCACCATCACCCTTGGCAACCGCTATGCCGCTGAAGATATGCAACGGATGTATGAGCTGTTTCCGCGCCTGAAAGAGCGGCGTAACCAGCGAGCGATGACCATGTCCGGCGGTGAGCAGCAAATGCTGGCAATAGCCCGTGCGCTGATGAGTCGGCCAAAGCTGCTGTTGCTGGATGAGCCGAGTCTGGGGCTGGCACCGATCATCGTCAAACAGATCTTCAGCATTCTGCGCGAACTGGCCAATGGTGGCATGACGATTTTCCTGGTGGAGCAGAATGCCAATCATGCGTTGAAACTGTCCGACCGGGGTTATGTGATGGTCAATGGGCAAATCCGCCTGAGCGGCAGCGGCGCGGAACTGCTGAGCAATCAGGAGGTGAGAAAGGCCTATTTGGGGGGAGCATAAAGGCAACCGGCCCGATGATGGGAGTATTGAACAGCCTCGGCCGTGGGAGCGCCGCATGCGGCGCCCCTACTGTTGAAAAAAACAGCGTCACAAAAACGTGATCTAGGTCGCATTCTGGTTACGGGTTAGTTAAAATGGCGGCACTGCCAGCCCCTGTTCCGGAACACCTTACGATGGATGAAATCAGCACTTCCCGCTCGACCGCCTGGATGCGCGTGGTCGTCTTGGCCATTTCGGCATTTATCTTTAATACCACCGAATTTATCCCCGTCGGGTTATTGAGTGATATTGCCCAAAGCTTTGGGATGCAAACCGAGCAGGTGGGTTTGATCATCACCATTTATGCCTGGATCGTTGCCACGATGTCGCTGGTTTGTATGTTGCTGACCAGCAAAATTGAGCGGCGTAAGCTGCTGATCGGGGTATTTATCCTGTTTATTGCCAGCCATGTGCTCACCGCCGTGGCCTGGAACTTTACCACCTTGGTGATCTCGCGTGCCGGTGTGGCGCTGGCGCACTCGGTGTTCTGGTCAATCACCGCGTCATTGGCCATTCGTGTCGCACCCGCAGGCAAGAAGGCGCAGGCACTTAGCATGCTGGCGGGGGGAACCGCGCTGGCGATGGTGTTGGGCTTACCGTTAGGGCGAGTGGTGGGGCAGCTACTCGGTTGGCGTATGACGTTTATTGGCATTGCCGTGTGCGCCACCCTGGCGTTGGTGATGCTGTGGCGCTTGCTGCCGGTGCTGAAAAGCGAGCATTCCGGTTCACTGGCCAGCGTTCCCCTGCTGTTCAAACGCCCGGAGCTGGTCAGCCTGTATATGTTGACCATCATTGTGGTGACCGCGCACTTTACTGCCTACAGCTACATCGAGCCCTTTATCCAGACCGTGGCCGGGTTATCTGCCAACTTCACCACCTTGATGCTGTTGCTGTTTGGTGCTGCGGGTATTGTCGGCAGCCTGCTGTTCAGCCGCTACAGCGAACGTTTCCCGTCGGGGTTCTTCATCGGGGCAATTGGTATGCTGGCCCTCAGCCTGTTATTGCTGTTGCCCGCCTCCGGTAATGAAACGACTCTGACGTTGCTGTGTGTGGTTTGGGGCATGGCCATCATGGCGATTGGTCTTTCAATGCAGGCGAAGGTGCTAAGTCTGGCACCGGATGCGACCGATGTCTCGATGGCGATCTTCTCCGGTTTGTATAACTTTGGGATCGGCGGTGGGGCGTTGCTGGGCAACCAGGTCAGCCTGCATCTGGGAATGCCAAACATTGGCTTCGTCGGTGCGCCGTTGGCCCTGATCGCCCTTGGCTGGTGTGTATTGAGTTTCTACCGCAGCGAACGCTTGCAGCACCATCAGGCCTGATCCACGTTCCCTTGATTGCCGGGCCCGGCAATCAAGGGCTATCTAAGACTTACCCTCTCTTTAGCTCCCATCTTGCCGCCATGTTTTGCTACCAGATACGCAAAATATCAACGCTCATGTTTCACCGTCATCGAAATGCTGGGATCGGCCCCCAGCTTCATCATTGTGGCCGCTGTCTCTCGTACTAAGCTCCGACATAATGCAATTTATAGGTTTACACCTATATAGCTTTTGACCTATATTGCTAAGGAGCACATGTGTGGGAGATTAAAACAACGGATATGTTTGATGAGTGGTTCAGCCGGTTGGAGGGCACTGATAGAGCTTCTGTGCTGGCGTCACTCATTGTACTACGTGAAAAAGGTCCTCAGTTGCCCAGACCTTATGCCGACACGGTGAAGGGATCGCGCTACAGCAACATGAAGGAACTACGCGTGCAAAGTCGAGGCATACCGATACGGGCATTCTTTGCCTTTGATCCACGTCGTCGCGGTATTTTGCTTTGTGCTGGTAACAAGGCCGGTAATGAGAAGCGTTTTTATGAGGTGATGATCCCGATTGCCGATCGGGAGTTTACCCAATTTCTGAATACATCAGAGAACAAGGAGTAGGCCATGGGCAGAACACTGGAACAAATCCTGGCGGAAGAAAAACCTGAAGTAGTGGCCAGCGCTGAGCGCATTGCGGCGGATACGCTGCTCAATATTCACCTGGCCGAGCTTCGTGAGCGGGTGCAGAAAACCCAGGTTGAAATGGCACAGGCGCTTGGCATCAGACAACCCACCGTCGCGGGTATGGAAAAGCCTGGCCGCGATCTGAAGCTCTCCTCGCTCAAGCGCTATATCGAGGCCGCGGGGGGAAAGCTGCGTCTGGATATCGAGCTGCCGGATGGTTCGCACTACGGGTTTGTTATTTAATCAACTGGCTCGATTATTCAACCCTAAATCTGTCGCGGATAGGTTTGAACGCTGTAGCTTGCCAGGCGACGGGTATATATTGTTTGCCTATCGTCGGCAACGGCAGCGTTTGAACTTTGCGCCATCTTATTAGGAGTTTGATTATGTCCAGCACCCATCTGTCAGGTACTTTTACGCTCGGCACGCACACCGTCAAGCGGCTCGGCTATGGCGCCATGCAGCTCGCCGGACCGGGAGTTTTCGGTCCGCCGAAGGATCCTGAAACGGCCATCGCGGTTCTGCGTGAAGTGATTGCCAACGGGGTCAACCATATCGATACCAGCGATTTTTATGGCCCGCACTATACCAATCAAATCATTCGCCAGGCACTGCATCCTTATGCCGACGATCTGGTCATTGTCACCAAGATCGGTGCTCGCCGCGATGAGCAAGGCGCATGGTTGCCTGCGTTTTCTCCGGCGGAGCTGACCCAGGCCGTGCATGACAACCTACGTAATCTGGGGTTGGATGTGCTTGATGTGGTCAATCTGCGCTGCATGTTTGATGCACACGGCCCGGCAGAAGGGTCGCTTGAAGAGCCACTCTCCGTGCTAGCCGAGCTACAACAGCAGGGGCTGGTTCGCCATATCGGGCTGAGCAATGTCACCTCGGCTCAGGTTGCGCAAGGGCAGAAGATTTGTGAGATTGTCTGCGTACAGAATAATTACAACCTGGCACACCGGGATGACGACGCACTGATCGACGAACTGGCTGGCAAGGGCATTGCTTATGTGCCGTTCTTCCCGCTGGGTGGATTCACGCCGTTGCAGTCTACGACGTTGTCAGACGTTGCGCAGCAGGTGGGAGCCTCGCCTATGCATGTGGCACTTGCCTGGTTGCTGCAGCGTTCACCAAACATTCTGCTGATCCCAGGGACATCTTCTCTGGCCCATCTGAAAGAGAATCTCGCCGCAGCCCAACTCAAACTGCCGGGCGAGGCTATTGCGAAGTTGAATGCGATGTAAGGCAATCCGATAGCTGTAACCTTTGCGGGAGCCCTGGGTTCCCGCTAAAAATACATCCTCCCAGCATTCCCATCCCTCTGCGGATCAACGCCAGTCCTCTTTTCTTTAATGTATTAATAAAATCCATTCTTATCAGTAAAGAGACAAATGTTGTCTTAAATGTGTCCATTTTATAAGATGATTGTTAATATGTTAACGAATGATCACCAAGACTCACGCCCACAACCGCTGAGGCGTTATTGATGATAAAGGAGCCGCTATGCCACCTGCCTTTACTAACCGGCCGCCACGTTGGTTGATCCCGCTACTGGGATCGCTGGTGGCTTTTGGCCCGCTGTCGATTGATATGTATCTGCCCGCGTTACCCGCGATGGGGCAACAACTGCATGCCACACAGGGGCAGATGCAGCATTCATTGGGGGCATTCTTTGCCGGTTTTTGCATCGGCATGTTGCTGTACGGGCCGCTTAGCGATCGGCTAGGCAGGCGAAAGCTGCTGTTGAGCGGCATGCTGCTGTTCGTGATTGCCAGTGTGCTATGTACGCAGGTCACGCAGGTTGAACAACTGGTGGTATTGCGGGCGTTACAGGCATTTGGTAGCGGGGCCGCGGTGGTGATGGCGCGCGCCATCGCCAGGGATGTTTATGCCTCGGAAGAGCTTCCCCGAGTGTTATCGCTAATGACGCTGGTTACCATGATTGCACCGCTGCTGGCCCCGTTGTTGGGCGGTGCTTTGCTGATGGTCTTCGACTGGCAAGCCATCTTCATGTTGTTGGCGGTGGTGGGCTGTATCAGCGGGTTATTGGTGTTCTGGGTACTGCCGGAGACGTTAAAAACCCCGCCAGGGCAGTCAGGTAGCATCCTGAAAGCGTTTCATAACTATTGCCTGTTGGTCCGTGACAGAGAAGCGATGGGCATTATTGCAACTCTGGCGTTTTCCTTCGCAGGCATGTTTGCCTTTATCAGCGGTTCTCCCTTTGTCTACATCAGCTACTTCCAGGTGCCCGCTCAGTATTACGGGCTGCTGTTTGGCTGCAACGTCATTGGCATGATCGCCGTGCTGCTGCTGAACGTGCGGATGCTGAAGGTCTACAGCCTGCCGCGCTTATTGATGATACAAAGCAGTGCCCAGGTATTGTTTGGGCTGTTGCTACTGGTGTTCCATCAGCAGAGCCTCTCCATCCTGGTGATTCTGGTGGTGTTGTTTATGTCGCTGGTGAATGCTATTGGCACCAACAGCCTGTCGCTACTGTTGCAACAACGCGGTCAACAGGCTGGGAGTGCCAGTGCCCTGGCGATCTCGTTGCAGTTTGGTATGGGGGCGTTGGCAAGCCTGGCCGTTTCCTGGTTGCAGGATGACACGCCGTTTGCCATGACGTTGGTGATGGCCGTCTGCGCGGCGCTAGGTTGGGTAGGGCAGAGGATGTCTGTGGCGCGAATAGGTTCACGGCTGCATGAATAGGTAGGATGTGGTGGTGAAGTTTTCATGCGCATTGCCGTTGCCGACAATGCGCATGAGGTTTACCGAGTAAACTCACTGACTATTGGCAATAATACCGCGCAACAGCTTCTTCAAAATGCCCACTTCGTCTGCCGTGAAGGCGGACAGGACCTGCTCTTGCTGTTTGGCAGCAATATCTCTCAGTACGCTGGCCTGGCGTTCTCCTGCCTCGGTCAAGTGATGGCCATTCTCGGTGCTGGACACCAAACCTTTACGGTACAACGCTTCCTGCGCCTCTTCGATTTCTCTGGTTGGCATCGCCATTTCTGCCAGTAGGCAGGCCTTATCAAGGCAGGCATCGCTGTCCAACACCAGCAGCATTCTGGCCTCGCTGGCCCGCAACCCGGTGGAGAGCTGCTTGGGCTGGTAGCTGCTTTGATAGCTGCGCAGCGCCTGGGTGAGCAAGTAGAAGACGTTGTTATTCAGGCGCTCCTGCCTGGCGCTACCTACTGCGTTCTGTGCAACGCGCTCCGCCACCTGCGGGTAAGGCAGCACCATGGAATAGGATCCCTGGTGATACACCAGCGGTGCGCGGCCCAGGTCGTCAAACGCGACCACTTTACCAATCAGGATCCAGTGGTCACCGCCGTCAACTTGCTGATATTTCTCACACTGAAAGCGTGCGGCACAGTCGGTCAGCAAAGGCACGTCACCCGCGCCGACCTCCACCTCAATCCCTGCAAATTTATCCTCGCTGGGGCGGGCGAAACGATTGGAGATATCCATCTGATCGGCGGCCAGCACGTTAATGGCGAAGTGGCTGGCTTGTTCAAAGATCGCGTAGCTGCCGGAGCGTTTATCAATGCTCCACAATACCAACGGCGGATCCAGTGATACCGAGTTAAAGCTATTGGCCGTGACTCCCACGCGGGTGCCATCTGCGGTTGCTGCTGTCACTACCGTCACGCCGGTGGCGAAATTACCCAGCGCACGGCGAAATGCGCGGGGATCCAGAGCAGGTTCTGTGTGATGTGTCATTAAATAGGTTCTCCTGCTCGTTACACCATCGTCGGATCGGGTTCTAACCCCATCAACTCGCGGCCTAATATCTGTGCACAGACATCGTAATCGGTATAGGCATGTGCCCCGGTCATGTGTGAGTCGCGGAACAATCGCTGGATCTCATTGCTTTCCATCCAACTGGTTGCCCCTGCGGCGCTGAACAAGCGATCAACCGATTCGATGCACATTTTGACCGCATAGGCCTGGTTGGTACGCCAGAACGTCAATGTCTGGTGAGAAGGATATTGGTGCTTGCGGCCGTGTTCGGCATGTTCTTGCCAGGTTTTTTCCAAAAAGGCACGGGCGGCAGCAACCTGATGGGTGGACTCAGCCAGACGCATCAGCGCCGGGGTGGCCGTTCCCACGCTGGCTCCGGTATAGGCTCGCACGCGGTTTTGGGTTTTTTCTTTGAAGGCGACCAGCATACGCTCCGCAACGCCAAGGCTGATGGCGGCAAAACCGCAGGCGAAATAGGGACGATAGGGTGAGTAGAAAATATTACTGTCTGGGTAGAGGCCGAAACCCGCAGAGCGCCCGTGCATCATATCCTGAGCGGCTTCAATGCGGTGGTTCGGCACGAAGGCGTTTTTTATGACCAACGTTTTGGAACCGCTGCCGCGCATGCCAACCGCAAACCAGTCATCACGAATTTCGTAATCGCTACGTGGGATCACGCCAAAGCTGTAGAGCAACTCACCGTCGGCGTTTTTGCGGCGAAAGCCGACAATCGCCCATTCGGCGTGGTCACAACCGCTGCTCCAGCCCATTTCACCGCTCAGATAGACACCGCCTTCGGCTTCCTCAATACGGCCAAACGGGGCAATACTGCTGCTGGCGGTGGCATCTGGATTATCGCCCCAGATCTCTTGTTGCAGTTTGGGGGAAAACATCGCTATCTGATGGCTGTGGGTGCATAGCAAACTGAAAGCCCAGGCGGTTCCGCCACAGGCTCCGGCCAGCGCGGCGACACAATCGGTGAATTCTGGCAGGGAGATTTCCAGGCCACCGAATTTTTTCGGTTGGAACACCCGGTGCATACCTATACTTTTTAACAAGCGGATATTCTCATCCGGTACTTTTCGTTCGCTTTCCGCCTGTGCGGCGTTGGCAGCGATAAGTGGCAGAATGGGCAGTAATTTTTCCAGCATCGGGTTGCTAGTATTCATCAGTTGGTTCCCTCGGTAGGGGTGGGCGTGGGATGAGTATGGGGGAAGGATATTTTAATGGAATGTAACATTCAGGTAAAAAATTGTACTTTTCATGTTAAATGTCGAGGGTGTGATCTGGCGGCGGGTTTGAGGCTCTTGGTTAGTCAGCTGCAATGGACTGATACCAGATTCATAAAACTTTGCGTAAGTAAGGAACGCGGTAGCCGTAGTCTGGCTTGTGGGTTTTCCTGTGCGTTGCGCAGCTTCGGTAGGTTGCATCAGGCGTTTGGCAATGTCGGAATCATTTAGCACTTTATCGCTCAGTGCCTGATTCACATTCTGGGTGAAATGGAGAGTCAATGGGCCAGGTTAGATCAGGTGCCCGTCATAGATCCGCAAGTACCGATGGTAAAAATATTCAATATCGGTCGGTGAGTTCTCAGTTTTTCGGCGTAGGGTTTCTAAAATGGAGTGAAGTTTATCCGGAGAGAACCATGAAGCCTGAAAACAAAGTACGCGTGCTGGAAAGGATCTCACCACAAATGCGCGAGATCCTGGCGTTTCAGCAAGCGCATCCACAGCCTGCTGTTGACGAAAGTGATCTTCCCGCGCAGCGGCGAGCCTACAGTGATGAGCGTCGCTACTGGAATGAAGGTGGACCGCAGCCTGTTCGTAGCCAGGATATTATGGTACCCACATTCTGCTATGAGACAAAAACCCGGATTTACATTTCACAAGAGCGCGCCCAGGGAACGCTTTTCTATCTGCATGGCGGTGGGTTTGTTTTGGGTAATCTCGATACCCACGACAGGATCATGCGGCTGCTGGCGCACTATACTGGCTGTACTGTTATCGGAATTGATTACCCCCTTTCTCCTGAAACTAAATTCCCGCAGGGCATCGAAGATATTGTTGCTGTGTGTCAGTTTTATTATCACCACGCCGAAAGTTATGCGCTGAACATGGAACAGATTGGTCTGGCGGGTGATTCTGCCGGCGCTATGCTGGCACTGGCTTCCATGTTGTGGATGCGTGATAAAAATATCCACTGTGGTCACGTGAAGGGGCTTTTGCTCTGGTATGGACTGTATGGTTTGCGAGATTCCGCCAGTCGACGTTTGTATGGCGGCAGTTGGGATGGACTGACGCAGGAGGATTTAGCCTTCTATGAAACGGCTTATCTCAATAAGGTAAGCGATCGTGAATCACCGTATTACTGCTTGTTTAATAATAATCTTAGTAATGCCATGCCACCCTGTTTTATCGCCACCGCAGAGTATGACCCGCTGGTTGATGATAGCGTGGCACTTTACCATGTTTTACAAGAGCATGGCCAGGAGTGCAGCTACAAGATGTACCCGGGTACGCTACATGCTTTTTTGCATTACTCACGCATGATGGATATTGCCGATGAAGCATTGCGCGATGGTGCACAATATTTTCGCCAGCAGTTGCGCTGAATTTGAATTTTATTTTTCGATTAGGGAAACTGTATGAATGATAAATGTATTGATAAACCGTTGTATTTATTAATTGCGGATTGGGTAATGGCACAAAACCGCTGGATTAGTGCCAAAGAAATTGCCTGTGAGTTTAATATCGACCCCTGTAAAGCCATTAACACCGTTTCGTATATTCTGGCCGATGTTGAGGAAATCGAGTGTGAAACCAAAACGATGCCTACTCAGCTCAAGGGCAGAGGATGCCAGTGCCAGCGATTATTGAAAGTCAGCAGTATTGATAAGCAGTTATACGCCCGACTGGAATCTTCTTCTGAAGTAAAGAATGTATTCCATATCTCCTCACCCCGGCTGGCAGCAGTGCCGCCTGGGGAGCTTAACCAAGAGCAGAAGTGGCAGTGGATGCTATCCAAAACACAACGTCGGTAGGTTTATAACCTTCATACTTCAAGTTGCATGCGTGTTGGTAATACTCGATCCTGTGAGGCTGCAGCAAACAGGCGCGTAATGCGCCTGTTTTTACAGGTGTTTAGGCTTTACATCTGTCGTGCCGCGTAGCCTGGGGCGGTTTGCTTCAACCTTGCACATTGGCTCTGTAGGATAAAGCGATGTATGGCATCGTGCTGCCAGATCCTGATACTCTCTGGTATTGAGTTTTTTCCAATGTCGTTCTTCATCAGTTACCGCTCGCAGATGTCGGGCTGGGCTGCCAACCAGCAACTGCCGTGGTGCACCGATAAACCCAGCTTTCACAAAACTCATTGCCGCGACAATACTCTCATCCCCAATTATCGCACCGTCCATGATCACGCTGTTCATACCAACCAGCGCATCACGGCCAACGATGCAACCATGCAGAATGGCGCCATGACCAATATGTCCGGATTCATGCACGATGGTGTCCGTATCGCAGTAACCATGCATGATGCAACCATCCTGAATGTTGGCTCCGGCCTCGATAATCAGTCGGCCATAGTCGCCACGCAGTGAAGCATGTGGACCGATGTAAACCTGCGCACCGATAATCACATCACCGATGATCACCGCCGATGGATGTACCCAGGCCGTGGGGTGCACAACAGGTGTCAGCCCTTCAAACGAATAAAAACTCATCTCCCTCTCCCATCAGGAAAGCGCTCCGTCTCATCTGGAGTATTGCAAATTATCTGTTTTTCCATTGTGGTTCGCGTTTCTCAGTAAACGCCTGTGGCCCTTCGAGCGCATCTTCTGAATGCAGTACACTCGGATAATGTTTAAGTGTACCGCTACGCATCAGTTGGTAGCCTGCTTCAATCGGCAATTCGCGGGTAGCGCGATAAATCTCTTTCAGGGCGGCAATAGCGAGTGGCGCGCTGGAAACGATTTGCGCGGCCAGTTCCCTCGCACTGTCCATCAGAGCATCGGGGCTGACAACACGATTGACGATTCCCCAGTGGAGCGCCTCTTGTGCATCCATGCGTCTGCCGGTCATTACCATTTCATTGACGAGGGCAGGCGGCAGGATTTTCGGTAAGCGCAGTACGCCGCCGCTGTCTGGCACAATCCCTAATTTCGCCTCGGGTAATGCGAAGCTCGCGTTATCAGAACAGACGATCATGTCTGCTGCCAGCGCCAATTCGAAGCCGCCGCCGAAAGCATAGCCGTTGACGGCGGCAATCACGGGTTTATCCAGATTGAAGATTTCCGTAAGTCCGGCAAAACCACCAGGACCAAAATCAGCGTCTGGAGCTTCTCCTTCCGCGGCGGATTTCAGGTCCCAACCAGCGGAGAAAAAACGCTCGCCGGCACCGGTAATAATCGCAATGCGTAATTCAGGGTCGTCACGAAATTGCAGAAAAGTTTCCCCCATCTTGAAGCTGGTGGCGGCGTCAATGGCGTTGGCTTTTGGCCTGTTTAGCACGATTTCCAGAACCGGACCGTTACGGGTGATCTGTAATTCATTGTTCATTTTTCCCTTCCTTTTCAATGTATTATTGAAGTTGCTTTTTTATCACTTTTCCAGAGCAGTTGCGGGGGAGATCCTGACGAATTTCCATACACGTCGGAACTTTGAATTTCGCCATGTTGGACTCGCAATAGCTGAAAAATTCGTGGTCGCTAAAACTTTCCCCTTCATGAAGAACGATAAACGCTTTAATTGCCTGATCGCGCATAGCATCAGGAATACCAATGACGGCAACGTCTTGAATTTTCGGATGCGAGGCGAGAATATTTTCGATTTCACTACAGGAGATATTTTCGCCGCCGCGTTTGATCATATTGCTGCTGCGATCGACGAAATAGAAAAAGCCATCTTCGTCCTGATAACCACAATCACCGGTGTGTAACCAACCGTGTTGGTACGCATGGGCGGTCGCTTCCGGCTGGTTGTAATACTCTTTGAACAGCGTTTTTCCTGGTTCACCTTTAATGCAGATTTCGCCGACTTCACCAGGCGGAACAACCGCGCCGCGGTAGTTGCGGATTTGCGCTTCGTAGCCAAAACCAGGGCGGCCAATGGAAGGCCAGCGTCGCATGTCTCCAGGACGGTCGCCGATAATCCCGACAATAGTTTCCGTCATACCGTAAGAGGTCAGGAGTCTTACACCAAAGCGCGCAATAAAGGCCTCTTTTTCCTCAACCGAAAGATTGAGATAAAACAGCACTTCACGCAGTCGATGCTGCCTTTCATCTGGATTGTGAGGCTGGGCCAGCAGCGTTCTTATCATCATCGGGATACATTCGGTGACCGTCGCCTGGTACTTGAGGATCTTGCTCCAGAAAGCGCGGGCGCTGTATTTTTCAAGCAACACAAAAGTGGCCCCTGCGGAGAATGCCGCCATGGCAGCCGTACACTGGCAATCAATATGAAACGCAGGCATGACAGTGAGATAAACATCATCGGCACGCAGCGCGCACTGCCAGGCAGTGTAATAGCCTGCAAAGCGCAAATTGTAGTGAGTGATGACGACCCCTTTAGGGCGTGACGTGGTGCCGGAGGTGAACAAAATTTCTGCTGTGTCATTAACGCTCAGCTCAACATGACACATTAGCTCAGGCGCGTGCTGTTGCTGGAGCGCTGAAAAATCAAGCGTAACCGCATCCGTGGCAATTGCCAGGTTTGAAATGAGAAGAATGCGCTCAAGCGAGGTGTTGTTTTCGCCAAGTATCTGCCGATATAGCGGATAAAAGTGATGGGTAGTGACCACCATGCGGGCCTGGCAGTTATCAACCAGCCACCGGCTTTCCTCGATTAAAAAGCGAGCGTTGATAGGGACTACAATAGCCCCAATTTTCGCCAGCCCAAACCAGCAAAAAATGAACTCCGGGCAGTTGTCGAGATGCAGGGCGACTCTGTCACCTTTTTCCACACCAAGCCCATGGAAGAGGTTAGCCGTGCGGTTAATTTCCTCATTCAGGGTCTGGTAACCGAATTGCCGTACCTCACCTGTAGCGGATTCAAAAATCAGTGCGGTTTTGTTGCCATTAACATCCGCCATGTTGTCCCACATCTGGCGTAAGTTTTGTCCACCTATAAGATCCATTGAACGCTTATCCCGCTCTTAGACGCAGATGGCTCAAACGTGGGTAACAATCAGTTTGAGCCGGTCATGCGCTTACTCTGTTGTTTTAGCCAGTCCTTTAGCGACCAGCCCCCTGATATCAGCTTCGCTGTAACCGATACTTTGCAAAATTGCGTCAGTATCCATTCCGTGAGAAGGCATGCTGCGCCAAATTTTCCCCGGATGGTTGCGGAATTTAGGCATCACATTCGGCCCTTTGCAGGTATCGCCTTCCAGGGTTTTCCACTGGGTGATTGATTCACGGGCAATGTACTGCGGGTTTTTTTCCAGCTCAGGAATGGTTAGAACTTTGGCACTGGCGATGTTCAGTTCTGCAAGTCGTGCCAGCGCTTGCTCAATGGTGAGTGTTGCCAGCCATGTGTCCAGTTTTTCTTCAACGAGCATGCCATGAGGGCATTCCACGCGATGAATAAGCTGTGTCCCTTTCGGAATTTCTGGCGTACCGATCAGATGCGCAAGACCAATATCGGCGAAGATTTCCTGAATCTGGGTGATGCCGACAATCTCCATCACGATATAACCGTCGCTACAGGTGTAAAGTCCACAGCCCGCGTAATAAGGGTCTTTGCCTTTGGTCATGCGCGGGCAAACTTCACCGCCGTTAAAGTAATCCATCATGAAGTACTGGCCCATGCGTAGCATGACTTCGTACATCGCAATATCGATACTCTCGCCCTTGCCAGTCTGGCGCGATTTATACAGCGCAGCCAGCGCCGATGTGGTTGCCGTCATGCCGGAGAAATAGTCTGCGGTATAGGGGAAAGCGGGCATTGGCTGGTCTTTATCACCGTTCTGAATCAAGTAGCCGCTGAACGCCTGAGCAATGGTGTTGTAAGCGGGCAGGTTGGTGTACTGTGGATCACCGTATTGCCCAAAGCCTGATAAATGGGCAATGACCAGACGAGGATTGTGCTGCCACAGCACCTCATCAGTAATGCCACGGCGGGCAAACGCCGGACCTTTACTGGCCTCAATAAAGATGTCGGTCGTTTCCATTAGCTTCAGGAATGCTTCGCGGCCTTCATCTTTAAAAATGTTGAGGGAGAGAGCGCGTAAATTACGGCGCGAAAGCTGCGGATAATGCGGTTGAACGCGGATGGTGTCGGCCCAGGCGACGTTTTCAATCCAGATAACTTCCGCGCCCCATTCGGCAAACATCTGTCCGGCAAATGGCCCGGCAATTTCGATCCCGGAAAAAACAACTCGCAGCCCGGATAAGGGACCAAATTCGGGCATTGGTAAATGAGTGGTCATGGTTTACACCTCGTCATAAAACTGAACAGAGGCCATCGAGCCTCTGCGTCAGTCAGCAATGGTTTAGCGATATTGTTTCAGCACTGAACGCCCCAGAGTCAGGATCTGCATTTCATCAGAACCGCCAGATACCCTGTCTACTCGCAAGTCGCGCCAGAAGCGGGTAATACGGTGATTACCGGCAATACCCACTCCGCCCAGCACTTGCATAGCGGCATCGACGACTTCAAATGCTGCATTGGCGCAGAAGTATTTACACATCGCGGCGTCGCCCGAGGTGATGAGCCCGTTGTCACTCTTCCAGGCGGTTTCCAGCAGCATGTTTTTCATTGAGTTCAGTTTTATTGCCATGTGGGCAAATTTTTCCTGAATCAGTTGGAAGCGCCCGATAGTTTCGCCAAACTGCACACGCTGATTGGCGTAACGTGCCGCATCTTCAAAAGCGCACATTGCGGTGCCGTAGTTCGTGAGCGCAACGAGGAAACGCTCATGGTCGAACTCCTCTTTCACGCGGTTAAAACCGTTGCCTTCACGGCCAAACATATCTTTCTCATCCAGTTCGACATTATCGAACGTCAGCTCACAGCAGCTATCCATGCGTAGGCCTAGCTTTTCCAGCTTGTTGATTTTGATCCCCGGCAAGCTCATATCGACGCACCACTCGGTGAATACTGCTTTTTCAGGCGAGGCGGAATCACGAGCCATCACCACTACATACGGAGTGTACGCGCTGCTGGTGATGAAGCATTTGCTACCCGTCAGGTAAACCTTGTTATTTTTACGGGTATAGGTACTTTGCAGGCTACCGACATCGGAACCGGCACCTGGCTCGGTGATAGCAGAGTTCCACATCTGTTTGCCGGTACCCTGAAATGCCATTATTTTGTCTATTTGCTCCTGAGTGCCTTCACGCAGGAAGGTATTGAACCCACCTGGCAATTGATAAAGAACATAGGTTGGAGCACCCAGCCGCCCAAGCTCCATCCAGACGGCGGCAAGAGTGACAAACCCGGCTTCCAGTCCGCCATGTTCTTCAGGAATAAGCAGGCTATCGATTCCCATATCCGCCAGCGCCTTCACAAAGCGCTCCGGGTAGACGCTGTCCTTATCACACAGGGCGAAGTAGGTTTCCCAGTTTTCGCTGGCCATTAATTCGCGGATACCAGCAACAAACAGTTCCTGTTCATCATTCAGTCTAAAATCCATCTATTTAACCTCTTAATTTATTGATTTATTTGTTAACTATTAGTCTTTCCAGTGTATTTTTGCGTCTTTGATAAACGAAAGCGTGACCATGATGTTGACGAAGAAAAGCGGGCATCCACCGGCGATAATTGCCGTCTGTATCGGTTTGAGTCCGCCGAGTGCCAGTAGCACGATACCAATGACCCCCACTAGAACAGACCAACCGATACGCACCAGCAGCGGTGGTTCATCGCCATCTTTCATTGAGCGACAGGTCGACATTGCCAGGGTGTAAGAGCAGGCATTAATGAGCGTCACAGTGGCGATGAAGCAAAGAATGAAGAAACCCCAGATGGTGGCAGTTTTGAGTGGTAGAGCGGCCCATGTTTCGATGATGGCGCGTGGCACACCGTACAGCTTGATAAGCTCAGGAATATTGACAACGTTTTGATCCATCAACTGCAAGGTGTTACTGCCAAGAATGGTCCACAGCAACCAAGTCGCAGCGGTCAGCCCGGCAACCATACCGAGACACAGTTCACGCACGGTACGGCCCTTCGAAATTCGGGCGAGGAAGATGCTCATCTGAATGGCATAAATCACCCACCAGGCCCAGTAGAAAACGGTCCAACCTTGAGGGAAACCACTTTTAGCTATCGGATCGGTATAAAACAGCATCCTCGGAAGATACATCAGCAACGTACCCACGGAGTCCGTGAAGTAGTTCATGATGAAACTGGCACCGCCGACAATAAACACCCACCCGAGAATCAAGAAACTCAGATAGCTGCGCACGTCACTGGCGATTTTTACCCCTTTTTGCAGACCGCAAGCCACGCAAATAGCATTCAGAATTATCCAGCAGGTGATGATGATGGCGTCGAGTTGCAGCGTATGTGGAATGCCGAACAGAAACTGAATACACTCCGTCACCAGTGGTGTCGCAAGGCCCAGACTGGTACCCATCGCAAAGATTAACGCCACCAGATAGAAGTTATCGATGATGGTACCGATAATTCCGTTGGCGCGTTTTTCACCCATCAACGGGATAAGCGTACTGCTCGGGCGAATCACATCCATTTTGCGAACAAAGAAAAAGTAAGCGAATGCCACGGAAAGGAAGCTGTACGTTGCCCACGGCAACGGTCCCCAGTGCAGCAGGCTGTACGCCAGGCCTAACTCTTTTGCCTGTATGGAATAGGGTTCGAGGCCGAACGGTGGACTGGAGACATAGTAGTAAATTTCAATCGACCCCCAGAACAGTACTGCAGCGGAGGTACACGAAGCGAACATCATAAAAATCCAGCTAGACGTGCTGAATTCCGGTGGATCGTCACCGAGACGTTTTTTGGCGTAGCGGCCAAAAACCAACCAGAACCAGCCGCCGAACATGACTACCATGTACCATTCAAAGGCCCAGCCCCAGACGTTAGTGACATAACTGAAGATGGCATTAATAACAGTATTAGCTGCATTCAGGTCGCGGACGGTTAGCCAGCAGAGAATGCCGACGATAATCAGCGGCGGGAAGAATACTTTTGGCTCTATTCCCACCTTTTTCTTTTCATTTTTCATAGTCAATCCCGCTTTTATATGGCGTGAATAAGGATGTTTGAAATAATAAGTTTCTCGTTTGTTTAAATTGTGTTAATTTTATTTCAGTTGAAATGAATTTCTCCTGATAGAGTAAGCTCTCGTACAATGCTAAATACTAGTAAACGCCTGTATCGTTAACTCTGTCAAATTTGTTTTTGTAGTAAGCATACCACCATAAATTATCTTTATTTCATTTAAAACAATGGGATGTGTTTTGTTGTGAGGATTTTTCACTCTGTGAGGTTCAATGTTTGTGAGGCAAGTGGCAATATTGAATATTTCCATGCTTATGGCTTGGTATGTTCAATATTGGTGATTGGGGTTTTACTTTTTCACTTTTGGATATGATATTTATTCACCCATTGCTGCAATGACTAATGCTTTCATTAATATATCAGGAGATGTGATGAGGATTATTACATGTTACAAAAGTGTGCCCGATGAGCAGGATATTACGGTTAATTATGTTGATGGTTCATTAGATTTATCCCGTGCCGAAAGCAAAATCAGCCAGTACGATCTCAATGCTATCGAAGCCGCGGTTCAACTCAAAGTACAGGTTGCGGATGCGCACATTGTCGCGCTTAGCGTGGGCGGTAACATCCTGAATAATGCTAAAGGGCGAAAGGATGTGCTTTCACGCGGGCCGGATGAACTGGTGGTCGTGATTGATGAACAACTGGAACACGCCTTACCACATCACACGGCAACGGTACTAGGCATTGCAGTTAACAAGCTAGGGTTTGACCTGATTCTATGTGGTGACGGCTCAGCCGATCTCTACGCTCAACAAGTGGGCCTGTTGCTTGGTGAAGCTTTGCGCATTCCGGCGCTAAATGGTATCAAAAAAATTCTTTCGATAAGTGCTGATATGATTGTGGTTGAACGCGAACTCGAAGATGAAACCGAAACCCTTTCCGTCCCGCTGCCAGCGGTGATTTGTGTCACCACCGATATCAATACTCCACAAATTCCTTCCATGAAAGCCATCCTCGGTGCCGCGAAAAAGCCCGTTCAAGTATGGATGGCGGCAGATGTGGGTATCGGGGATGTCACCGCTTTGTCTGAACAGCAAATCGTTGCTCCAAAACAGAAAGAACGTTTGCGAGTCATCATCGAAGGTGATGGCGATGAACAGGTTGCGGCATTTGCCGGGTATTTACGCAAGATTATCCAGTAAAAAGGGGCAGGTTATGAGCAAGTTTTCAAACGTTTGGGTTTTTAGCGATACCTTGTCCCGACTGCCGGAACTGATGGGCGGTGCACAGACCTTGGGTGAGAATATTCAGGTGTTTGCCCTTAACGAAGAACACAGTACGGCGGCATTTCAACTGGGTGCAAACCAGGTCTGGCAGCTGCAAGGCAAACCGGACGACAGTATTATCGAAGATTATGCAGATACTCTGGTTGAGACGCTTAAAGGCCAGAGCCAAAGTGGACTGGTCCTGTTGCCTAATAGCCGTCGTGGCAAATTGCTGGCGGCAAGACTAGGGGCTCGTCTAAGTGCTGCTGTAGTGAATGATGCCAGTGGCGCGGTGGTTTCTGATGGCGTGCTGGTGGCAAAACATATGGTTTACGGCGGATTGGCCTTCAGCAATGAAACCCTTTATTCACCCTTGTGCATACTGACCTTGAGTGGCGGAACTTTCGAGGCGGCGAAGCCTGATGTCGCAAGGAGCGGCACGGCACAACCGGTGCAGTGGCTGGCCCCCGAAAATACCATTGTTTGCACTGGCAAACAGGTACGGGAAAGCCATTCCGTGGATCTTGATAAAGCTCGGCTGGTTGTCAGCGTTGGGCGCGGTATTGGAAGCAAGGAGAATATCGCTCTGGTGAATGCTTTGTGTGAAGTTATCGGTGCTGAACTCGCCTGCTCGCGTCCGGTCGCGGAAAACGAAAAATGGATGGAGCACGAGCGCTATGTAGGCATTTCGAATTTACTCCTCAAACCTGAGCTTTATCTGGCCGTAGGGATCTCTGGCCAAATTCAGCACATGGTCGGTGCCAATGGTGCTCAGACTATCGTGGCAATCAATAAAGATAAAAATGCACCGATTTTCCAGTACGCGGATTACGGCATTGTGGGCGATCTTTTCACTATCCTTCCAACGCTGACTCGTCTGCTAGCCAGTTGATCTCTTTCGGCAGCGTGTGAAAGTATGCGTTGCCACTTTATTCAGGTTCAGGAGTGGTTATGTCAGAAGATGTCTTCGATACCATCATTGTAGGAGCCGGGCTTGCAGGGACGGTTGCAGCGCTGGTACTTGCCCGAGAAGGGGCGCAGGTTCTGCTTATTGAACGCGGTAATTCTGCGGGTGCAAAAAACATGACAGGTGGACGCATGTACGGCCACAGCCTAGAGCGTATTATCCCAGGTTTTGCCGAGCGGGCTCCCGTCGAACGTGTGATCACCCACGAAAAGTTGTCGTTTCTGACACAAACGCGCGCGATAACATTGGATTATCACAATGGCGACGAGCCGAAAGCCGGGGAGGTTTCTTACTCGGTATTGCGCAGCAAATTCGATGCCTGGCTAATGGAACAGGCGGAAAACGCTGGAGCGCAGTGCATTACCGGAATTCGGGTCGACAGACTGGTGGTAAAAGACGGCAAGGTTATTGGTGTGGAAGCCGATGGCGACGTCCTTGAGGCCAAAGCGGTGATTCTTGCTGATGGCGTGAACTCACTGCTTGCGGAACAATTGGGAATGACCAAACCGGTTACAGCAGAAAATGTGGCCGTGGGTGTTAAGGAGCTGATTGAGTTGCCGAAAGAGGTGCTGCAAAATCGATTCAATTTGCAAGGCAATGAAGGAGTGGCCTGGTTATTCGCTGGTGCACCAACGGATGGATTAATGGGCGGTGGTTTTCTTTACACCAATAACACCACGCTTTCGCTCGGGCTGGTTTGTGGGCTTCATCACTTGAAAGACGCAAAAAAATCCGTTCCGCAGATGCTGGAAGATTTCAAACGCCATCCGGTAGTGGCTCCGCTGATTGAAGGCGGAAAGATGATTGAGTATGGGGCCCACGTTGTCCCAGAAGCGGGCCTACGCATGCAGAGCGAACTGGTGGGAGATGGCGTGCTGATTACAGGTGATGCGGCGGGTATGTGCATGAACCTGGGTTTCACCATTCGCGGTATGGATTTGGCGGTTGCCTCAGGAGAAGCCGCTGCAAAAACGCTGCTCAGCGCAATGAAGCGAGACGATTATAGTAAAAAGAGCCTCAGCGAATATCTTGCTCTGCTTGAGGATGGACCGTTGCGGGACATGAAAATGTACCAGAAAATGCCCGCTTTCCTCGACAACCCTCGCATGTTCACGCAATACCCGGAAATGGCCATTGGCATCGCCAGCGAGTTATTTACCATTAATGGAAAACCACCTGTGCCGCTGCGTAAAAACATCCTTAAACACGCCAAGAAAGTGGGCTTTATCAACTTGGTGAAAGACGGCATTAAAGGAGTCACTGCGCTATGAGTAAGCCAGTCAATGTGGATGTCAAGCTGGGCATCAATAAGTTCAACGTCGATGAACAAAACCCGCACATCATTGTGAAATCGCAGCCCGATATGCAGGTGATGACGCTATTAACCAAAGCCTGCCCGGCAGGGTTATATAAAAAGCAAGAGGATGGTTCAGTGCGTTTTGATTACGCCGGGTGTCTTGAATGTGGAACCTGTCGAATTCTCGGGCTGGGAAGTGCGCTGGAAAAATGGGAATACCCTCGCGGAACTTTCGGTGTGGAATATCGTTACGGTTGATTTTTTTGCTCGCAATATGAAAGATTTTTGTAATAAAAAAGGAAACGCATATGCAGCCCAGAAAATATGATGATATTCAGTTTTCGTCAATTCATCGGCGGATCATGCTCTGGGGCAGTGGTGGCCCATTTTTGGATGGTTATGTCCTGGTGATAATCGGCGTGGCGCTGGAACAACTCACGCCATTATTAAAACTCGATGCGCAATGGATTGGCTTGCTGGGGGCGGGAACGCTGGTGGGGTTATTTATTGGTACTTCACTGTTTGGCTATATTTGTGACCGCGTCGGGCGGCGAAAAATGTTCCTGATCGACATTGTCGCCATCGGACTTATTTCTGTCGCGACCATGTTTGTTTCCACACCCGCAGAACTTCTGGTCATGCGGGTATTAATCGGTATTGTTATTGGCGCTGATTATCCCATTGCAACCTCAATGATTACTGAATTTTCCAACACCCGCCAACGGGCGTTTGCCGTCGGTTTTATTGCGGCTATGTGGTATGTCGGGGCGACTTGCGCCAATCTTGTTGGTTTCTGGCTTTACGATATGGTGGATGGTTGGCGCTGGATGCTCGGCAGTGCCTTTATCCCCTGTTTGGTCATTCTTATCGGACGTTTTGATCTGCCTGAATCCCCGCGCTGGCTGTTGCGTAAAGGCCGGGTAAAAGAGTGCGAGCAAATGATGTTGAAACTGTTCGGTGAACCGCTGATATTTGACGAAGAACCGCAGCCGGAAACGCGTTTCTTGCAGTTGTTTAGCAAGCGACATTTTCCCGTAGTGCTCTTTGTTGCCGTGATCTGGACCTGTCAGGTTATTCCGATGTTTGCGATTTACACCTTTGGCCCGCAAATCGTTGGCCTGCTGGGTTGGGATCAGGGGAAAAATGCGGCGCTGGGGAATGTGGTGATAAGCCTCTTCTTTATGCTAGGCTGCATTCCTGCCATGTACTGGCTCAATACGCTGGGCCGTCGTCCGCTGTTGATTGGGAGTTTTGCGATGATGACCGGCGCTCTGGCTATTCTTGGGCTGGTTGATCATTTACAAATTAGCCTGGTGGTTATTGCCTTTGCGGTGTACGCATTTTTCTCTGGTGGTCCGGGAATATTACAGTGGCTTTACCCCAACGAACTCTTCCCCACCGATATACGCGCTTCTGCAGTTGGGGTGATTATGTCGATTAGCCGGATTGGCGCGATTATTTCGATGTGGGCTTTGCCGGTATTTATTACTCGCTATGGAATAAATACGGTGATGCTAATCGGTGCATTTATCTCTTTAGTGGGGTTAATTGTTTCGGTTTTATTTGCTCCTGAAACCAAAGGACTTTCTTTGAATGAGGCGGGGAAAATGTCGCTGACAAGAAAATCATCGATGAAATGAGATGATGATTCTTTTTCTGACTCGATTTCTATCATATTCCTGAACGGGGAAATTTAAATCGAACCGAATAGGCCTCTAATAAAGCCATCAAATCTATTGGCAGTCATCAGTACTATGTGTGGGAAGAGGTCTAGCTCGATTTTTAATCGGTTATGGGATTTTCTGGGACAGCATAGAATTGGCTCCTCTGACTGGACTCGAACCAGTGACATACGGATTAACAGTCCGCCGTTCTACCGACTGAACTACAGAGGAATCGTGTGAACGGGCGGAATGATAACGGGGTGCACGGGGGATGTCAAAGGGGATTACGCATTCTGTGTTTGTTTGCTTACAGAATGCGCAACCCGTTGAGCTTTTGGCAGATTTATCCCATGGCTGCTCGTTTCAAACTCAACCGATAACGATAACGTCCAGCAGTCAGCAGGAAGTCCTCGTTCACGCTTGGGCTCCAGGAATCATCACCGCCCACGCCCATATGCTGGGCATCCAGATGTAACCAGGTGCCGGGCTCTTCCTGCAGCAAATGCACATGGCTGCAATTCATCAACTGCTGTAGGCCGTAACGGCTGAGCGAGAAGTGGAAGTGCTCCTCGGCTTGCAGGTTGCCATAGTGCAACCGTTGCGTGTCGCAACGCAGGCCGTTTTCCCCTGGGAAAATATAGGGTGTATGCAACTGCTCCAGCGGTCTGGTCCACAGCCCATGTTGGGCAGCAAGCTTGCGGTCCGGGTAGTTCTCGTGCGGCCCCAGGCCCAACCATTGTACCTGTGGATGCACCTCGGCCAGTTGGCAACTGAGGCCGATACGGGCGGGAGGGGGCAGGGCGTCGGCCACCGTGGCATCCACCTCAACCTGCACGCTGCCGTGGCAATCGAACAGCCACTGTTTGCGGCTGTGCAGCAGCACCTGCTGGTTAAAGCTGAACGTATGTTCAGTCACCACTCGCACGCCGTCACTCAACGCATCGGCATAAATCTGTGTGCACTGCTCCTCCAGTTGATACATCCCCGCCAGCTTCCAGCGCTCGATCCAGGCGTTAGGGTCGATACGATCCACTTCGCTGATGCCGATATCGTTATCCAGCGGTGCGCGGATGAAGCTATCGCGTAGCGGCATCAGTAGTGTGGCCTTTTCATCTTGCCACCACTGGCTCAGGCAGCCGGAAGCCCGTTCGAACTGCCAGCGTTGGTTGCCGTGGATAATGTCAATCTGCTGCTCGTTCTGCGTTAACTGCGGGGCAAAGCCGCCGCTGGTTGGTGGCGCCAGATGCAACGTGCGTGGCAAACGCCATTGATCCCAGGCGCAACGATGATGTTCTTCTGACCAGTCTGTGGCATGAGGCTGTACCACCTCCACGTTCAGCCACAGCTCGCCTGGGCGGTGGATCATCGGCAACTTATCCAGCAGGGTGACCGTGGTGCTGCCCTGTGGCGGCAGGTTGAGCAGCAGGCTACCGCTGGCTCGTTCTACGCCGTCCAACTCCAGACGCCAGTTAAGCTGTTCATTGTCGGTTGCCCGGAACAGGTATTCGCTGGTGATGGTGAGTGCCAGTTGCTGGGCATCAAACTGGAACTGGAAAAACTGCTGTGCGCGTTGCGCTTCGAACAGTGCTGGGTGGGGGCTGCGATCGGGGAAGACCAATCCGTTGAGGCAGAACTGACGATCGTTGGGGGTATCGCCAAAGTCGCCTCCGTAGGCCCAATAAGCTTGGCCGCTGTCATCTGTGCGGGTTAAGGCCTGATCGACCCAGTCCCAGACAAAGCCGCCTTGCAGGCGCGGATGCTTGCGAAAAGCCTGCCAGTAGCGATCGAAGCCGCCAAAACTGTTGCCCATAGCATGCGCATATTCACACAGGATTAACGGGCGGTGTTCATCGGGCATGCCGATCCACTTTTTGATCGACCATTTGGGCACCGCCGGGAAAGGCTGATCCTGATCGACGCGGGCATACATCGGGCACACAATATCCGTGGCCGCGGAATTGGCACCACCCCCCTCATACTGCACTGGACGAGTAGGATCCTGGCTTTTCACCCAGCGGTACAGTGCATCATGATTGCAACCGTGGCCGGACTCGTTGCCCAAGGACCAGATGATGATGCAGGCATGGTTGCGATCGCGCTGCACCATGCGCGTAACGCGCTCGCTCATGGCGGGCAGCCAGAGTGGATCGTTCGAAAGCCGGTTCATTGGCTGCATGCCGTGGGTTTCAATATTGGCTTCGTCGACCACATACAAGCCGTAACGATCGCACAGTTTGTACCACAGCGGATGGTTTGGGTAATGGGAACAGCGCACTGCGTTGAAGTTATGCTGCTTCATCAGCAGGATATCCTGGCGCATGGTGGCTTCATCCATCACCTGGCCATGTTCTGGATGGTGCTCGTGGCGGTTGGTGCCCCTGATCAACAAGGGTTGACCGTTGAGCTTCAGCAACCCATTGCTGATGGCAACCTGGCGGAACCCGACGTCATAGGCTTCCGCCTCTATCAGTTCACCGGTTGGGGAAAGTAACAGGATCACAGCACGATACAGCTCCGGCGTTTCCGCGCTCCATAGTGCGGGTTGTTCCACGGGCAAACGCAGAGTCGTGCGATCGTCATAAGCGCCGCGCTCATCAATAATTTCACTGCCGAACCTCTGCGTCTGCTCGACAATCAGGGTTTCATTGCGCCACAGCTGTACCTGAACTTGATGTTGCTGGGGCTGATTGGTTTGCACCTCCACCACCAATTCCCCACGGCGGAAGCTGTCGCTCAGTGGCGTGGTGATATGGATATCGCTCAGGTGAGCGGCGGGTTTATGCAGCAGGCTGACGTCGCGGAAAATCCCGCTCATCCGCCACATGTCCTGATCTTCCAGATAGCTGCCGTCGCACCAGCGCAGCACCATCACCGCCAGCCGGTTTTCCCCGGGTTGCAGCACAGCACTGAGGTCAAATTCGGCAGGCAGACGGCTGTCTTGCGAATAGCCGACCCAGTGGCCATTGCACCACAGGTAAAACGCCGAGTTGACGCCGTCGAAAATAATGCGGGTTTGACCACTGGCCAGCCACTCGGCATCCACGCTAAAGCTGCGGGAATAGCAGCCGGTCGGATTATCTTCGGGTACCAGCGGCGGATTTACCGGGATTGGATATTTGACGTTGGTGTAAATCGGGGCGTCGTAACCCGCTAGCTGCCAGTTGGCAGGGACAGCTAACCTGTCGGCATCCGGCAGATCCTGTTCCAACCAGCTTTCTGGTACTGCCTGAGGCCGCCCGAAATAGTTGAACTGCCACTCGCCGTTGAGCAGTTGTTGGCTCGGGCTGGCAGCATCTTCCCGGGCCGCAGTGGCATCACGCCAACTGGCAAACGGAGGATGTGCCGGTAGACGTTGGTAATGAGTGCAGGCAGGGTTTTGCCAATCGCGGCGGGCGAGGATTTCCGCCAGGGTAAAACGGGAGTTAGCATGCATGTGGGCATTTCCTGAGCCGGTTCAAGCCAAAAGGTTAAGCGTTTACATTGCTGACAGCATTACCCGACGGCGCGCGTTTGCAAAGCGATAGAAGAGAAGAAGCAGAGCGAGATCACATCAGTGCCGTAAATGCAGTGATATCGAGATAGGAGTAAGGGATGGACATCGAAAAATACCCCGCCCGTAACGACGAGCGGGGGGCAATTCAGCTTACTCGTCGGCGAGGACAAACATGCCGAACGGATGGATTTGCAGGAAATAGCTGTCGCCCGGTTCGGGCTGTAACTGCGTAGCGTTTACCTGCAGCAGCAGCGACTGATCGTGCCAGTTCACCAGCACCTCATACTGAGGCCCCATGTAAGCCACTTTACTGATGGTGCAGCGCTGGCTCGGTTCCCCATGTTGGCTGAGGGTAATCGCTTCCGGGCGCACGCCCACGGTACATTGCTGCAAACTGGGGGCAAACCCTTGCGGGCGCGGCACCGGGTAGCCAAAGATCTCTACGCCGCTGCTGGTTACCTTGGCTGGGAAGATGTTGGCATCGCCCATGAATCCGGCCATAAAGCGCGAGGCCGGGTAACGGTACAGCGTTTGCGGCGCGCCAATCTGCATGATTTCTCCTTTGTTCATCACCAGCACGGTGTCGGAAACCGCAAAGGCTTCGCTTTGATCGTGGGTGACGTAGAGTGAGGTGATGTTGAACTGCTGCTGCAACTCGCGGATCTTCTCACGCATGCTGCGGCGCAGGTTGGCATCCAGGTTACTCAGCGGCTCATCGAACAGCAGCACCTTGGGTTTGAGGATTAGCGCACGTGCCAGAGCGACGCGTTGCTGCTGGCCGCCGGAGATCTGATCGACATAGCGCTCTTCAAACCCCTCCAGATCGACCAGCATCAGGGCTTCACGTACCCGATCGCGGATCTCCGCCTTGGGTCTTCCCAGCATTTTCAGGCCATAGCCGATGTTATCCCCCAGCGACATGTGGGGGAACAGCGCGTAGGACTGGAATACCATGCAGATGTCCCGCTGCTGAATGGAGCGATCGGTCACGTCCTCGCCGTCGATAAAGATCTGCCCGCCACTGGGTTTCTCCAGCCCGGCGACCAGACGTAGGACCGTGGTTTTACCGCAGCCGGAAGGGCCAAGCAGCGTCACCATATCCCCACGGGGGATTGCCAGGCTCAGGTTTTCAATCACGGTGTTGTTGCCAAACCGCTTGGCGACGTTTTTCAGTTCAACAAAGTGCTTTTTATCTTGAATGTCAGACATGTTGTTCATCCTTCTCCGCCGGGTATCAGGCCGCATTCCGGGCTTTGGAACGCGCGACCCGCGCTTCGCCAACCAGGGCATCAAACAGGAAAATAATCGCCAGCATCACTACGATCAGGATCGATCCGTAGGCAATGGCCACGCCATACTCGCCGTCCTCGACCCGGTTAAGGATGTAGGACGTCGCGACGCGCGTATCTGGCGTAACCAGGAAAACAATGGCGCTCACGGTGGTCATGGCACGGACAAAGCTGTAGACCAACGCCGAGAGGATCGCCGGGCGCAGCAAGGGCAGCAGGATATACACTATGGTGCGTAGGGAACCGGCACGCAGGCTGAGAGAGGCCTCATCCAGCGACTTGTCCAGTTGCCCCAAACCTGCGATACCCGCGCGGATCCCCACCGGCACGTTGCGCATCACCATCGAAATGATCACGATGGCTGCCGTTCCGGTCAGGTAAACCGGCGCGCTGTTAAACGCCAGAATGTAGGAAACACCGGCCACGGTTCCTGGCACCGCGAAACACAGCATGGTGCTGAACTCGATCACCTTCTTGCCTTGGAATTGCTGGCGTACCACGATGTAGGCAATCAGCAGGCCGAAAATGGCAGTGATCGGTGCGGCAATCCCGGCATACAGCAAGGTATCAATCAGGGAAGGCCATGCGCCGTCGCTGAAGCCTTGGCCGAACAGTTTGCTGAAGTTATCCAGCGTCAGCGTGTAGTCCACGCCCCAGTTAACGGTAAAGCTGCCGTAGAAAATGCTGCCGTACAGCAAGATGTTGAAGGCGATCCAGACATACAGCATCAGTGAGACGCCCCACACCAGCGTCACCGGCAGCGGCTGAACGTCGCCGTGGTTGGATTTGCCGGAAATGGTCACGTAGGAACGCTTGCCGATCCACATGTATTGCACGCAGAACACCAGCAGTGAGAACATCAGCAGCACCACGCCCAGCGTACTGGCTGCCTGATAATCAAGCTGCGCACCGGTAATGTAGAAGTAGATCTGCGTGGCCAAAACGTCGAAGTTGCCGCCGAGAACCAAGGGGTTACTGAAGTCCGCCAGCGATTGAACAATGACGATCAGGAACGAGTTGGCCAATGCCGGTTTCAGCAACGGCATAAACACCTGGGTAAAAGTTTGGAAGCGGTTGGCGCGTAACGTGTAGGACGCCTCTTCCAGCGACGGATGGATGGTCTTGATAGCCCCATCGAGGATCATGAATGACATGGGCGTAAAGGCCAATACCTGGGCCAACCAGATCCCGGTAAAGCCGTAGAGCCAGTTGGTATTGGTCAGGCCGAACCAGGTCACCATCAGCTCGGTGATGTAACCGGAGCGGCCCATCATCAGGGTGACGCCCAAGCCAACCACAAACGGCGGTGTGACGATTGGCAGGATCGAGAAGATACGGCCAATCACCGCCGAACGGCGGGCGATACGCGTGGTATAAATCGCCAGCACCATGCCGAAGAAGGTACAGCCAATCCCGACGGCCACGGACAGCAGGAAGGAGTTCCAGATCACCTGCAGGATATGCGCCTGCCCGAGCGTTTGCATAAACGCCAACGGGGCGAAGGCACCGGCCTCATCGGTGAACATTGGGATAAAGATGGCGATGCTGGGGTAAATGATAAACAGCACGATCAGGGCGATCACTGCCACCAGCGAACCGAGTACGAAGCGATCGCCACCCAGCCATTCCAGCCTTGAGAGCGCAAGGGTGATCACTGCGCCCATTGCCACCAGCAGCGGCAAGGTAGCGAACCCCATCCCGGTACCGGTCGCGGCGGCGCTGATAAATACTAATAACCCACAGGCCAGGGCGTAACCGGCATCAAACAGGTGGCGGTTGCGTTGCTCGCGGCCAGTGGCAATCTGCGGGCGCACAGCCAGCAGCAGCGGGGCGGCAAACCACAGCACAGCCAGGCCTGCATGTGACCATCCGTAGGCCGCCAGCAGCTCTTCGCTGGTCGCCTCCAGCAGCCCGTAGTCCAGGCTGTAGGAAGGCAGTAGGGCGAAACCTGCCAGTGCCAGCAGCAACCAGTAGAAAATGGGATCCCGCCCCTGCGCCGTGCGCAAGGTGATGGTTTCAGACATGATATTCCCCGGAATAAACGAAAATGAAGCGGGCGTAGAGCCTACGCCCGATAGATGCTGGATGGGATCAGTGGCCCATCTTCACGTCGTTAACCCATTTGGTGATCAGCTTTTTACGCATGTCGGAAGCGCCGTAGGTATCCATGTCGTAATCGATCAGTTTCAGTTGATCCAGCTTCAGCGAGTTAGGGGAGGTCTCTGCCGTGGTATTGGTCAGGATCTGGTAAGACTGACCCTTCTTCCAGGAAAGCTCCTGAGCTTCTTTTGACAGTGCCCAATCCACGAACAGCTTGGCGTTTTCCATATTGCGGGCGTTCTTGAGGATGCTGATGCCGCCGATTTCATAGCCAGAACCTTCGCACGGGGAAACCAGAGTCAGAGGGGCACCTTTTTCTTTTTCCAGCGAATAGTCGTGTAGGAAGCCAATGCCGATCGTGGTTTCACCGCGCGCGGCGTTGCGGGCCGGGGCGATGCCAGACTTGGTGTATTGTGAGATATTGCCGTTCAGCTGTTTCAGGTAATCAAAGGCGGCTTCTTCGCCCCACAACTGCGCAAAGGTGGCCAGTGCGGTGTAGGCTGTACCGGAGCTTTGTGGATCGGCGATTTGGATCTCCCCTTTGTAGATCGGGTTGGTCAAATCCTTCCAGCACTTGGGTTCAGGCAGGTTTTTCTCTTTCAGACGATCGGTGTTGACGCCAAAACCGAGAATGCCGATATACACCGCAGAGGAGTAGTTGCCTTTACGTTTGGCCGGATCGCGGAACTGCGGCATGATTTGCGCCAGGTTCGGCGAGGCGTAAGCCTCCAGTAAATCCATTTCGCCAGCCTGCGATTGAGGATCCAGCGTGCCGCCATACCAGACGTCAGCCTGTGGGTTTTTCTTTTCCGCGTCTACCTTGGCCAGGGTGCTGCCAGAGCCGTTGCGGATAAAGCTGGTCTTGACGTCGTATTTCTCCCCGAAGACTTTGGCTTCTTCCTCGCACATGGCGTTGGTGGCGCTGCAATAGATCACCAGACGGCCTTTGGCCTGCACGGTTCCGGCCAGGGCAGTCAGCGCCAGCGTGGTGGCCAGCAGGGTGTTGAGAGGTGTCAATTTCATGGTGTTGTCCTTTTTGTTGTTGTCTTTGTAGGGTAAAGCAAACCAATTTCCCCTCACCCCAACCCTCTCCCACAGGGAGAGGGAGCTGATCCGGTGTTGCTATTGGGGGCGAGGATCAATCTGTGGCATTTTTTTCCTCTGGCTCCAGTCCCTCCGATCTGACGTCAGACGCAGAAGATAATATGTTGCACATTCGGTCCCCTCACCTTGTGGGAGAGGGTTAGGGTGAGGGGGATTGCACCGACTAAAACCCCTCATCACCGTGTAAAAATCATGTCTTACTGTTGCCGTATCTGCCCGGCCATCAACAGCGGCATCAACAGCAGGCCGACGCAGGTGGCCGCCAGTGCCAGCAGGGCAAAAAAGCCATACCAGCCGTAATGCTGTAACACCTGCGCCAGCGGCCAACCGGCCAACGCGGCTCCCAGGTAGGCGAACAGACCAAGAAACCCGGTCACGGTACCGGCAGCGTCCTTGTGGCAGTGCTCCGTGGCGGCCAGCCCGATCAGCATCTGCGGCCCAAACACAAAAAAGCCGAGGCCGAAAAAGCAGGCTGAAAGCAGCCCGTAATGGTGCAGCGGGGCCAGCCACAGAGCGGTCGTCGTCACAAACAATCCGATGGAGAACAGCAGGATCATCGGTGCTCGCAGGCCGCGAAACAGCAGATCCGATCCCCAACCGGCAAACAGCGCGCCAAACAGCCCACCCAGTTCAAACAGTGACAACGTGGCGTTGGCCTTCATCAGATTGACGCCGTGGCTCTCCGCCAGCCAGATGTTGCCCCAATCGTTCAGCGCAATACGTATCAGGTACACCAGGATGTAGGACACACCGAGCAACCAGATGGTCGGATTGCGCAATATGGTGTCAAACAACATCCGCCGCATCGGCATCGCGGGGCTTTGCTGCTCTTGCCACAGCTCCAGCGGATCGCGTCGCCAGTGGCCTACGCTGGGTAATCCTTGCTGCTGCGGTTTGCCGCACAGTTGCCAGCACAACCACAGCCCAATCAGCATCCCGATGGCTCCCGGCAGCAACAGCGCAGCTTGCCAACCGTAGTGCGAAGCCATATATCCGGACAGCAATGGCACGGCCGCACCGCCCAGGCTGATCGAAGTATTCCAGGTGCCCCACCAGAAGCCACGCTCGTTGCGCGAATACCAACTGGTGAGCATCTTGGCGCAGGGCGGCCAGCCCCAGCCCTGAAAGAAACCGTTTAACGTCCAGACCACCAGCAACGCCGTCAGCGAATGGCAAAAGGCAAACACGATGTTCAGCACGCCGGTGATAAATAGCCCGACGCCCATAAACCAGCGCGCCTGACTGCGATCGCTGACGATGCCGGAGACAAACTTCGAGCCGCCGTAGGCCAGGTAAAACAGCGTACCCAGCAGACCGATATCCCCTTTGTCCAACCCCAGTTCGAGCTGCATCACCGGCATCGCATAGCTGACGCTTTTGCGTGTCAGATAAAATGCGCCGTAGCCGACGATCATCGAAAACATCAGGCGTGGTCGCCAGTAGCGGTAACGTGCGCTGATTTGCTCTGCGGTTAACGTGGCCGATGCCATGAGGTCCTCCAGACAGTGAGAGCAGTGTAGGGTGCTGAAAATAGAATTGGATGAGACAAGGTTTTAGGCACCTAAGACTAAGTCCTAGTCAGACGGGGTTTTTGTTCAGTTTTGTGGGCAGGTTAACAATTATGCGCGTGCCATTACGCCGATGGAGCCGCCAATCGCCCCCCAGTGCGCGCACCCGCTCTTCGATACCGCGCAGGCCAAAACCGCTGGTGGGTTGCAACGGCATGCCCTGGCCGTCGTCACGGACTTCCAGGGTGATCGTTTGGTGGGTTTGCGTCAGGCTTAAATGCACATGACTGGCGCAGGCATGTTTGCTGATGTTATTGAGCAACTCCTGTGCCACGCGGTAGAGGGTAAATACCAGGGTTTCATCATCTGGCGTGGCTGGCAGGCGGTAATCCAGCTGGAAGCTGATCCCCTGTTCGGCAAAGGAAAACTCATCGGCCAGGTGGTGCAGGGCTTTGTCCAGCTCCATCTCTTCCAACACCGGTGGGCGCAGTTGCCGTAGCAGGGTGCGGGTCGTGTGGTGGATGCGTTGTGACAACGAATCAATCTGCTCCGCGGCCAGGCGGGTGGCTGGGGCGGTGGCGCTGCGGTTCACCAACATCGCCTGGATCTGAATGGCGGTAATATTCTGGCCGATTTCATCATGTAACTCGCGTGCGATGGCTTTGCGCACCTCTTCTTCGGTACCCACCAGCCGCTCCATCAGGTGTCTTTTAGCCGCCAGCTCTTGTTCCAACTGCTGGCGATAGCGCTGTAGCTTTTGCGCCAATTGCTGCTGACGGCTGATGGCAATCCCCAACCCAATCCCCAACAGCGCCTGGGTAGAAAGGAATAGCTCCAACTCTTGCAGATCCTGAAACGCGCCACCGGCCTGGCGAGTGAGGGTGATCATCACGCTGCCAAACAGCGCCGCCAGTACGCCCCCTTGCCAGCCAAAGCGATAAGCCATAAACACGTTGGGCAGAAAGATAAAGATCAACAGCAACCGCTCCATCTCCGGGGCGATCGCCAGTTGCACGCAAATCCCCATGGTGAGAAACAGCGAACACCACAGCAGTAGCGAGGTGCGTAGCTGTGGTGTTGAGGGGCGCGGAACGGGCATCGACGTCACCAGTTGCTGGCGCAGGTAGGTATAAATCAGATAGACGAAAGGCACCAGCAGCACGCCGCCGGTAAAGCTGGTCAGCAAGGTTTGGCTGATACTGGATGGCAGCCAGATCCCCGCCAATAACCCACACAGCAGCGCATTGGCAGCGATGGCCGCCAGCAATAGCGATAGCCGTTGCCAGTACAGGTGATAGCGATACCACAGCCGCTGAGTGGCCCAGGCTGGTAGCAGGCTTAACAACGGCAGCAACAGCACCGAGCGATCGCTCAGCAATTGCTGGTCATGCAGCCATAACAGCGTGGCGGCTTCCGCCAGTAACAGCGTGAGCCAGTAACGCCGGGGTAGCAGGATCAGCAGCGCCAGCCGCAGCCCTTGAGGAAACAGCAGTACGGCCTGTTGACCGTTATGGCTCAGGTGCAGGCTAATGGTCCACAGGGCCAGCCAACTGAGGGCAAAAAACAGCGCCAGAAACAGCGAAAGCGCCAGGCGGCGCACCATTGGCGGCACCGGTTAACTCCCGGCAAGCAGTTGATGTTGCAGTGCGAAATGCACCAGTTCCACGGTCGTGTCGCAATGCAGCTTGCCGAGGATATTGGCGCGGTGCACCTGTACGGTCTTATGGCTTAAGGTCAACTGTTGGGCGATGGTTTTGACACTCAGGCCGTTGACCAGCAGATCGAAGATCTCTTTTTCGCGCGGGGTGAGTACCTGCAATTCTTTTGGTGGCTGCGGAGTATGGCGCAGTGCCCGTAAGGCATCCGCGCACAGGTAAAGCCCGCCGCTGCTGACGGCGCGCACCGCCTGCACCAATTCATGGGGGCCACAGCGTTTGGTGAGATAACCACCGGCCCCGGCATCAATCGCGCTTTGCACGAAGGCATTGGTGTCATAGATGCTGAGAATGATGGCGCGAAAGGTGGGGCGCTGTTGGCGTAAACGCTGGAGCAGGCTGAGGCCGCTTTCATCCGGCATGGCGATATCCAGCACCGCCACGTCGATAGGATCGCGCAGTAAGTGTGGCCATGCCTGTGCCGCCGAGTCGAACTGGCCGACGATACGGATATCCTCTTCCAACGACAGTAACTGGGCAAATCCGGAACGAACCACCACGTGGTCGTCTATCAGCGCAACGTTAATCATAAGCCTGTAACAAAGTGTGAGATTTTCCGCATCATGCGCAGGAAAACTCTGGCTGGCAACTGTTGCGCTGCAAAATGGAAGGGAGTTAACAGATTGGCATTAAAATGGTCTGCCGCATCGACCCAGAGTATCCCTGTAACCAGCACTGTTATTACCCTCCTGACGGCTATTTTTACGTAATTCGCTTCGTTTCTCCCCTCTGGAGCATGACACCCGTCGCAAACCGGGAAGGTTGCAAGTTTGTCCATATAAATAGCATTCAAAGATATGGGGGAAATCGCTATCGAGGCTGTAGAGTCCCTCTACGGGGATGTTGTGCAGATGTAAAATCGGCATCCCGGTAAATCGTCACTAACAATAAAATATAAATAATACCAATGTGTTACCTCGCTATTAGGCGGTTATGCCTCAACCTACATTAGATCCGGGAGTGTTAGATGAAAAAATTGAGTGTGAAAACGTTATTGGCGGCTAGCCTGTTCAGCATGCTGGTGGGCTCGGGCGGTGCATTGGCGCAAGAAGTGGAAGTCGTCAATATCTCGAAAATCGCCGGAATGCCCTGGTTCAACCGCATGGGTGAAGGTGTGGAACGTGCCGGTAAAGACTTGGGGATCAAGGCCTATCAGGTTGGCCCATCCAGTACCGACGCCCCACAACAGGTTAAGATTATTGAAGATTTAATCGCCAAGAAAGTCAGTGCCATCAGTATTGTGCCGAACGATGCCGATGTCTTGGAGCCCGTATTCAAGAAAGCGCGTGACGCCGGTATCGTGGTATTAACCAACGAATCACCAGGGCAGCCTAGCGCTAACTGGGATATTGAAATTATCGATAACGCCAAATTTGCCGCCGACAACGTGGAAGAAATGGCAAAAGCGATGGGGGGCAAAGGGGGTTATGTCATTTATGTCGGTAGCCTGACCGTGCCGCAACATAACCTGTGGGCAGATTTGTTTGTTAAATATCAGAAAGAGCATTATCCGGAAATGTTTGAAGTGACCAGCCGTATGCCTGTCGCCGAGAGCATTGATGACTCACGCCGCACTACACTGGATCTGATGAAAGCACATAGCGACCTGAAAGGTATTGTGGCCTTCGGTTCACAAGGCCCAATTGGCGCCGGGCGCGCAGTGAAAGAGAAACGCGCGAAAAATAATGTTCACGTGTTCGGCATGATGATCCCCTCTCAGGCAGCCTCGCTGGTTAAAAGCGGAGATATCGCCATGGGCGTCACGTATGACCCAGGTTCTGCCGGTTATGCACTGACTGCCGTTGCTGACAAAGTGCTTAAAGGTGAGAAGATCGAAACAGGCATGGAGATCCCAGGGGTAGGTAAAGCGGAGGTTGATCAGGATAAACACCTGATTCAGTTCCACAATGTATTGCGAGTTACCAAAGACAACGTGGATTCCCTGTATTAATTCCCCCGCATGACCGCAGAGCCGGATATCTTGTTCGGCTCTGCAATCAATGCCCGCCTGGAGTAAGAGGATGTATGCAGCCATTTATTACCCTGGAAAATATCAGTAAAACCTTTTATGGCGTCAAGGCGCTGAATAAGGTGGCCATGACCCTGTTACCGGGTGAGGTACATTGCCTCGCTGGGCAGAACGGTTGTGGCAAATCAACACTGATCAAGATTATCTCCGGTGTTTACCAACCCGATAGGGATGCCGCCATTATTATTGATGGCAAAACCTATTCTACCCTGACGCCTATTGAGTCTGTCCGCCTGGGGATCCAGGTCATTTATCAGGATTTATCATTATTCCCGAACCTGACCGTGGCTGAGAATATCGCCATGAACCATTATCACCATCAGCTGTGGGTGAATAAACGTCAGATGCGGGAGACAGCCGAACGCGTCATTAACAGCATTGATGCCCACCTTAATCTGGACGAATTGGTTGAGAATTTATCTATCGCCCAGAAACAATTAGTCGCTATCTGCCGTGCGCTTGCGCAAGATGCCCGCCTTATTGTGATGGACGAGCCAACCGCGTCGCTGACCCGGCAAGAAGTTAACGGCTTGCTACGGGTGGTGCATGAACTGAAATCACGCAATATCTGCGTGGTATTTGTGAGTCACCGGTTGAGCGAAGTGCTGGAGATTTCAGACCGTATTACCGTGCTGAAAGATGGCCAGTGGGTTGGAACCTACCCCGCTGCTGAAGTGGATAATCAACGGCTGGCCTGGTTGATGACGGATATGAAATTTGATTTTCAGGTGCTACCGCCTTACAGCGCAGCGCGCCCGGTCGTGTTGGCAGTAGAAGCGCTTTCCCGCGGCAACGAATACCAGAATATCTCACTGGCTTTGCATCCTGGCGAAATTGTCGCGCTGGTTGGTTTGCTGGGGTCTGGCCGCACAGAGCTGTGCCTCAGCCTATTTGGTTTAACGAAACCCGAGTCGGGCAGCATTCGTATCAATGATAAGCCAGTGCGGTTCGCCAGTAACCGCGACGCTATTGCCGCCGGTGTGGGTTATGTCTCGGAAGACCGAATGAGCACCGGGCTGATTATGGAGCAATCAATCCGCGACAATATCAGTGCCACGGTATTACACCGGCTTAAAAATGCCTTTCACCTGATGCGGGCCGAGCGAGTCGACACCCTGGTCGAAGACATGGTGAAACACCTGTCGATCAAAATCGGTAATAGCGACTTGCCGGTCAATACGTTATCCGGTGGAAATGCACAGCGCATAGCCATCGCCAAATGGCTGGCAACCGACCCGAAAATACTGATCCTCGACTCGCCGACCGTTGGGGTCGATATCGCCAACAAGGCAGGCATCTATAATATTATCAATGCGTTGGCGGCTCGTGGGATTGCGGTATTAATGGTTTGTGATGAGATTGATGAAGCTTACTTTAATAGCCACCGTATTATGGTTATGCGGTCTGGGCGGCTTGTGCAGGAGTTCTTGCCAAGTAACAGCAGCGAAGCTGCCATTGCGGAGGTAGTCAATGGCTAATCCCCATGTACTCAATAAATCTGATGTAGGAAAAACAGGCTTATTCAATAAAGAGCATCTGAAACGCCATGAAGTTATGTTGGCTTTTACCATATTGATTATTTCGACTTATCTTGCTTTCACCAGCCCAGAATTTCTGACGCTCGCCAATATTTATGACTTGATAAATAACTACGCCATGCTAACTATTTTGGCGTGTGGTTTTTTTATCGTTTTGATTTCTGGCGGTATTGACATTTCATTCCCGGCAATGACCATTATCTCGCAATATGTCATGGTGACATTCATTGTGAAGTTTGGTGGTAATTTCCCGGTGGCTTTCGCACTGGCGGGAGGCATCGGCTTGTTGCTGGGGGTGATCAATGCGCTATTGGTTAATCGCCTGCGGGTGCCGTCCATCATTATTACCATTTCCACGCTGAATATCTTCTACGGATTGCTGCTGTATCTCAGCCGGGGTGTCTGGCTGTATACCTATCCAGAATGGTTCGAACATGGGCCTATGCTGTTCTCTTTCACCGCCGCTGATGGCTATGACTATGGCCTTTCTCTGCCCATTTTGACCTTGCTGGCGACGATTATCGTCACTGCCTTGGTGATGACTCGCACCAGCATTGGCCGGCAAATTTATGCGTTGGGCGGTAATCAGGAAGCGGCATCCCGCATGGGGTTCAGCATTGTTAAGCTGCAACTGTTTGTTTATGGCTATATGGGGTTTTTATCCGGTATTGCCGGTGTGGTGCAGTCTTATACCGTCTTGACGGTGGCACCGGACTCGTTGCTCGGTTATGAACTCACCGTGCTGGCGGCGGTGGTGCTGGGCGGGACCAGTATTGTCGGCGGGCGGGGTACCCTAACCGGTACTCTGCTCGGGGTGATCTTGCTGGCAATACTACAAAATGGTTTGAATTTACTGGGTATTTCGTCGTACTGGCATAGCGTGGTGATCGGTCTGGTGATCGTCATCAGCATCAGTGTGACAGCCTGGGGCCAACGTCATAAGGTAGGGATATAACCATGTCGAAAACAACTCAACGTGATCATACCGAGCGCTGGTTAGTGGCACTGTTGGTGCTGGTGGCGGGCGTGTTCAGTGTGCTGATCCCACAGGTATTCTGGTCTGCGGCCAATTTTCAATCCATCGCCTCACAGATCCCCGTCGCGGGGATATTGACGCTGGCGATGGCGATCACCATGCTGACCGGTGGCATCAACTTATCCATTATTGCCACTGCGAACGCCAGTGCGTTGGTGATGGCCTGGGTGTGTACCCATCTTGAGCCAACGTTCAGTTCATTGATAGTGATGCTGTTGGCGGGAGGGTCGGTTGCCTTGGCGGTGGGGATCATCAATGGGGTGCTTATCTCGGTGGTTCGGGTATCCCCAATTCTGGCGACACTGGGCATCATGACCTTGCTCAAAGGGGTGAACGTGCTGATCTCAAAAGGTTCGGCGATTTCTAACTTTCCGAGCTATGTACTGGCATTGGATCGCAGCTATTTCCTCGGGGTTCCAGTCCCGCTTTATCTGTTTGCCGTGGTGGCGTTGCTGCTTTGGCTTATGTTGGCCAAAACCCCGCTGGGCCGACAGATATACCTGTCCGGCTCCAACGAAAAAGCCACCTTTTTCTCTGGGATTAATACCCGCCGCACGCTGATTTGGGTCTATGTCATTTCCTCGTTACTGTGTGCCGTCGCGGCGTTGCTGATGATGTCCAAACTCAACTCGGCCAAAGCCTCCTACGGCGAGTCACTGTTGCTTATCACTATCCTGGCGACGGTATTAGGCGGGGTAAATCCTGATGGTGGATTTGGTAAGGTGTTCGGCATTGTGCTAGCGCTGTTCCTGTTGCAAATGCTGGAGAGCGGGCTAAATATCATGGGGGTCAGTAGCTATATCACCATGGCACTGTGGGGATCGCTACTGCTGGCGTTTATCTTTGTCAAAGGGGCAAAAGTCCCGGCATTGCGTTTGTTAAGGCAGAACAAGCCGTTGCAGTGATAGTGCAAGTTCACCAAACTGGTACGACAGCCCCAGGAGCAGCCCACTACATCACTGTATGTTGGGCGCTCCTGCTTAGCCATTGCTTGCAGAGCGATAGATCCGCTGTGGTCTGCCCACTTTTCCGTAAATAATCTCTGCCACTAATTGATCGTTGGCGCTGAAAAACTCCAGATAACGCCGGGCAGTGGTGCGGCTCAGCCCGATCTGTTGTGCCACGCTTTCCGCCGTATGGCGCACTTGCGGATCTTCGAACAGAGCGCGGATCTTCATCAGCGTCAGCTCATCAATGCCGGTGGGCAACGCGGTCTGATCGCCACCGCGGGCGTAGGTATTGAACATCTCATCGATACGGCGTTGGTTGACCCGCGCGGTGTCTTTCAGCGCTTCGCGCCGTTGGCTAAAGCGTTGCAGGGTTTGCGCCAGGCGGTCATAGGCCAGGGGTTTGATCAGGTAATCGAACACGCCATAGCGCAGCGCTTCGGCCACGGTGTCCATATCGCTGGCGGCGGTGATAAACACAATGCCACCGCCGTAGCCTTGTAGCGTCAGCTCGCGCAGCAGTTCTATGCCCTGACCGTCCGGCAGGAAATTATCCAGCAGGATCAGGTCGGGTTTAAAACGTTCGGTCATCGTACGTGCCTGTGCCAGGGTGCCCGCCAGCCAAATCTGCCGGCACCCGCCATTCTGCTTGATGAATTCCGCGTGCATTTCTGCCAACGGCGTTTCATCCTCAACAATCAGAATATTTAGCCATTCCATGTTAATTCCCCGTAGCTTAATTACGCTGCTAATTAAATGTCATCGAGATGGTTATTTAATTAAACACTATGTCGCTAATAAAAACTATAAAAATAATTAAGTAAATAAAAACCATTAAACAACTTATTTACTGCGGGTAGATTGTGAAATAGGTCAATAATCAGAGCGTTATTTGTGTTTAACATGGCGCCATTAAATACCCCGTTCGCGTTATAGACCATTTCAACTTGATGGTTTTTAAGGTTTTTATTACGCCTTGATGTTAACTCTAATGGGATTTTGTATTTCAAATGTTATTGATAAGTTATTTTAGAGAGACTGACATGTTGGGCGATACCGTATTTAATCGGGTGAAAAGATCGGATCACAAAAATATAGCGGCAATTAATGCTTTTTTGCGAAGTAACGATCTGAATATTGATACCACGGTCGAGGTTTTTATCACCGTGACCCAGGGCGAGCAATTGGTTGCCTGCGGAGGTATCGCCGAAAATATTATCAAATGCGTGGCCATCAGCCCGCAAATGCGCGGTGAAGGCTTGGCGTTATCATTGGCGACCGAACTGGTGAATCTGGCCTATGAGCGCCATCACACCCAGCTGTTTATCTACACCAAAGTGCAGAATGAGGCGCTGTTTCGCCAGTGTGGTTTCTACCCGATTGCCAGCGTGCCGGGCATCGTGGTGCTGATGGAAAACAGCCCGTGCCGCCTGAAGCGTTACGCCGCACAACTGGCCAGCGAGCGCCAGCCGGGCGACACCATTGGCAGCATCGTGATGAATGCCAACCCCTTTACCCGCGGCCATCAATATCTGGTGCGGGAAGCTGCCGCCCGCTGTGACTGGCTGCATCTGTTCCTGGTGAAAGAAAACACCTCGCGTTTCCCGTATGAAGATCGCCGCAATCTGGTACTGAAGGGCACCGAGGGGATCACCAATCTGACGGTGCATGAGGGGTCTCAATACGTGATCTCCCGCGCCACTTTCCCTTGCTACTTCATTAAAGAGCAGGGGGTTGCCGACGACTGTTACACCGAAATCGATCTGAAAATTTTCCGCCAGTATCTGGCCCCCGCGTTGGGCATCACGCATCGATTTGTCGGCAACGAACCGTTCTGCGCCGTCACGGCGAAATACAACCGCGACATGCGCTACTGGCTGGAAACTCCGGCGTTGCCTAGCCCACCGATCGATCTGGTGGAAATTGAGCGCTTGCAGTATCAGGGCACGGCGATCTCTGCCTCCTGGGTGCGCAAGCTGCTGGCTGCGGGAGACTTCCATGCCGCCGCGCCTTTGGTGCCGAAAGACACGCTGTACTACCTGCAGGATCTGCAGGCACAGCGCCGGGCCAAGCCAATACCGCAAGAATTTGAGTCCGCACAATCAGGTGAACAATGAAAATAATCCGAGAAGCAATGGCCGGCACGCTGGAATCCAGCGATGTCATGGTCCGTATCGCGCCAGCAGAAGGCCCGGAACACGATCTGCTGATTGCCAGCAGCGTGGAAAAACAGTTCGGCGATGCCATCCGCCACACCCTGTTGCAGGTTTTGCAGCAGTACAACGTGCCGCCGGTGCAGGTGATTGTCGACGATAAAGGCGCACTGGACTGTGTGCTGCGTGCACGGCTGGAAACCGCGCTGATGCGTGCCAGCGAATCCGCCACGTTGCCTTGGGAGGAACGCCGTGAAAACGCTGAATAAACACCGTATGCGCCGCAGCATGCTATTCGTGCCGGGGGCGAATGCCGCCATGGTCAGCAACGCCTTTATCTATCAGGCCGATGCGCTGATGTTCGATCTGGAAGACTCGGTGATCCTGCGTGAGAAAGACGCGGCCCGTCGCCTGGTGTATCACGCACTGCAACACCCGCTGTATCAGGAAGTGGAAACCATTGTGCGCGTTAACGCCTTGGATTCGGCCTATGGCCTGGCGGATCTGCAAGCGGTGGTGCGTGGCGGAGCGGATATCGTCCGTCTGCCAAAAACCGACATCGCGCAGGACGTGGTGGATATGGAGCGTGAAATCGCCGCCATTGAACGTGCCTGTGGGCGTCCGGTCGGCAGCACTGGCCTGCTGGCGGCGATCGAGTCCGCACAGGGCATCACCAACGCGGTGGCGATTGCACAGGCTTCCCCAAGGTTGATTGGGATTGCACTGGGTGCCGAAGACTATGTACGCAATCTGCGTACCGAGCGCTCGCCGGAAGGCATTGAACTGCTGTTTGCCCGTTGCTCACTGTTGCAGGCCGCCCGCGCCGCCGGGATCCAGGCGTTCGATACCGTCTATTCCGATGCCAACAACGAAGCAGGTTTCCTACAGGAAGCGGCGTTGATCAAACAACTCGGCTTTGACGGTAAATCCCTGATTAACCCGCGTCAGATCGAACTGCTGCACAACCTGTATGCCCCAACCGCCAAAGAAGTGGCTCATGCCCAGCGAGTGGTCGATGCGGCAGAAGCGGCAGAAAAAGAGGGGCGTGGCGTGGTTTCGCTGAACGGCAAGATGGTCGATAGCCCGGTGATTGAACGGGCCCGTCTGGTACTGCAACGCGCAGCGCTTTCCGGCGTGCGTGAAGAACCGAACCACAGCGAGGAAGCATGATGAAACGCCAACAACGCCTGATGACCTTGAACAATCACGCCGAGATGCGGCTTTATCAGGAAGCCTCCAAGGCCAACCTGCAGGCGCGTAAACCGCGCGATCTCAAACGCTGCGAGTCGCTGGAAGTGGCGATCCGCCGCAGCGGCCTGCAGGACGGCATGACCATCTCTTTCCACCACGCATTCCGTGGTGGCGATCTGGCCCTCAACCAGGTGATGGATGTGCTGGCGAAGATGGGCTTTCGCAACCTGACGCTGGCCTCCAGTTCATTGACCGATTGCCATGCGCCGCTGGTCGGTCATATCCGCAATGGTGTGGTGAGCCGTATTTATACCTCCGGCCTGCGTGGGCCTTTGGCGGACGCCATTTCGCGCGGCTTGTTGAAAGAGCCGGTGCAGGTTCACTCGCACGGTGGCCGGGTCAACCTGGTCGAGTCGGGTGAGTTGCAGATCGACGTAGCCTTCCTCGGGGTGCCTACCTGCGATGAGTTCGGCAATGCCAATGGCTACACCGGCGATGCCTGTTGCGGTTCGCTCGGCTATGCCAAGGTGGATGCCGCCGCGGCCCGTAGCGTAGTGCTATTAACCGAAGCTATCGTGCCTTATCCGCATCATCCCGCCAGTCTGGCACAGGATCAGGTCGATCTGATCGTGCAGTTGGAGCGAGTAGGGGATGCGGACAAGATCGGTGCCGATGCCACGCGTATGACCTCCAACCCGCGTGAGCTGCTGATTGCCCGCCGTGCTGCCGAGGTGATCGTTGACTCAGGTTACTTCACCGAAGATTTTTCCTTGCAGACCGGCACCGGCGGCGCTTCGCTGGCCGTAACGCGCTTCCTGGAAGACAAAATGCGTGCCCGTGGCGTCCGCGCCGGTTTTGCGCTGGGCGGCATCACTTCCACCATGGTGGATCTGCATGAGAAAGGCCTGATCGGCAAACTGCTGGACGTGCAGAGCTTTGACCGCGCGGCGGCCATGTCATTGGCTCGCAACCCAAACCATATCGAGATCAGCGCCAATCAATACGCCAACTTCAGCTCCAAGGGCGCGTCGGTTGATCGCCTGGACGTAGTGGTGCTGAGTGCGTTGGAAATTGACACCGGCTTTAACGTCAACGTGCTGACCGGGTCCGACGGGGTGATCCGTGGCGCTTCAGGTGGCCACTGTGATACCGCAGCGGCGGCGCGGTTGGCAATTATTGTCGCGCCGTTGGTGCGTGGTCGTATTCCTACGCTGGTTGAGCAGGTGACTACCTGCGTGACGCCGGGTTCCAGCATCGACATTCTGGTGACCGACCACGGTATTGCCGTTAACCCGGCCCGCCCAGAGTTGGCGCAGAGGTTACGCGATGCTGGTCTGCAGGTGGTCACCATCGAATGGCTACGTGAGCGTGCGCTGGTACTGACCGGCGAACCGAAACCGATCGCCTTTACCGATAACGTGGTGGCCGTGGTGCGCTATCGCGACGGTTCGGTGATTGACGTCGTACATCAGGTCGCGGAGTAACGTCATGGCTTACATCTCCCCCGAATTGGCCGCCAGCCGCGCCGTAAGTTTGCCCGAACTGCTTTCCAGCCGTGAATGCCGGCAGGCACGGCAACAGGCGTGGCTGGCGCGCCATCCTACCGCCACGCTGGTGGTGCTCACTCTGGTGGTGCCGGGGGCGGTGAAAGACAGCCCCATGACGCGGCGCGTGTTCAACCTGGGTAGGCAGGCCTTGCAGCAGATGTATCGCCAGCAAGGCTGGCTTTGTTTGCAGCAGAAGACCTTGGGGCTGCCTACTGGCTGCGAAGGCTATCTGGCGCTGCAAGCCGATGCCCGTGCGGTGAAAGAGGCGGCCATTCAGCTGGAAATCCAGCAGCCGATTGGCCGCCTGTGGGATATCGATGTGCTGACCCCGCAAGGGAAGATCCTGTCGCGGCGCGAACTTGGTCTGCCTGAACGCAGCTGTCTGCTGTGCAATCAGCCAGCCAAGATTTGCGCCCGCCAACAGAGCCACAGCACCGAACAACTGCTCAATGCAATGGAAAGGATGCTCAATGATGCACTCCCAGCCTGATTGGCAGCCGACGGTTACAGATCTTTCGCACAGCCAGCGCTTTGCCCGCAACGCCTATCGAGCGCTGTTGGTGGAGGTCAACTTGACGCCGAAACCGGGGTTGGTCGATCGCCACAACAACGGCGCGCATCGCGACATGGATATTGGCCACTTCTACCGCAGCTCGCGGGCGATTGGTCGATGGCTGCCCTATTTTATCCGCCAGGGTATGGCTGATGCCGGTTTGTCCGTCGAGCAGCAGCTTGCGCGCCTGCGCCCATTGGGTATGGCCTGTGAACAACAGATGTTCCGTGCTACCGGCGGCATCAACACCCATAAAGGCAGCGTGTTCTCGCTAGGGCTGTTGTGCTGCGCCTTTGGCCGTTTACAGCAACAACAACGGCAGACTGACGCCCAAAGCCTGTGTGGCGAAGTGGCCCAGATGTGCCGCGGGTTGGTTAGCCGAGAGCTGCAACGCAACAACGCGGGCCAGACGGCAGGGCAACGGTTATTTGCCGAATTTGGCCTGAGCGGTGCCCGTGGTGAGGCTGAATCCGGCTTTCAGCGGGTGATTGGCGGCTCGTTGCCGCTCTATCGCCAGAGGATCGCCAGTGGGTGTGGCGAGCAGGTCGCGCTGCTGGACAGCCTGCTGTGGCTGATGGCGCATAACGATGATACCAACGTCGCCTCGCGGGGCGGCATCAAGGGGCTGCGCTGGTTACAACACTATGCCAGCCAGTTATTGGCACAGGGAGGGGCTGGTGCTGCACAGGGTATTGCCCGTTTGCGGCAGTTCGACGTCGCGTGCATCGCCCGCAATCTCAGCCCCGGCGGCAGTGCCGATTTATTGATAGTCACCTGGCTGTTGGCGCAGTTGCCGCAGACGGGGGCTTAAAAAAATAACGAAGCCTTCAGGAGAAGTGTCCATGTCCGAAACCAAAGAGAAAATCTGGAAAGCGATCGCCCCGTTGGTGGTGCTTGCCGTCCTGTTAATGATACCCACGCCGGAGGGCATGCCACCGCAAGCCTGGCGTTACTTTGCCATCTTTGTGGCGATGATCGTCGGTATGATCCTGGAGCCGATCCCGGCCACGGCGATCAGCTTTATTGCCGTGACCGTCAGCGTGCTCAGTTCCAACTGGGTGCTGTTTGGCGCCGAAGAGCTGGCCAATCCCAGCTTTAAAGCCGGTAAAGAGGCGCTCAAATGGGGGCTGGCCGGATTCTCCAGTACCACCGTCTGGCTGGTGTTTGGGGCCTTTATCTTTGCGCTGGGCTATGAAGCTACCGGGTTAGGGCGACGCATCGCGCTGTTCCTGGTGAAGTTCATGGGCAAACGCACCCTGACGCTGGGCTACGCGGTGGTGATCATCGATATCATGTTGGCGCCGTTTACCCCGTCCAACACCGCGCGTACCGGTGGCACCGTCTTCCCGGTGGTAAAGAACCTGCCACCGCTGTTTGATTCCTTCCCGAACGATCCTTCTTCGCGCCGCATCGGTGGTTACCTGATGTGGATGATGGTGGTGGGGACCAGCATCAGCTCCTCCATGTTTGTGACCGGTGCGGCACCTAACGTGTTGGGCATCGAGTTCGTCAACAAGATTGCCGGGATCAATATCACCTGGATGCAATGGTTCCTGGCCTTCCTGCCGGTTGGGTTGCTGCTGCTGATCGTTGCGCCGTTGATTTCCTACTACCTGTACAAGCCAGGCGTTACCCACAGCGATGAAGTGGCTGGCTGGGCCAATACGGCACTGGGGGAGATGGGGAAACTGACCCGCAAAGAATATACCCTGATCGGCCTGGTGTTACTCAGCCTGTGTCTGTGGGTGTTCGGCGGTAAAATTTTGGATGCGACAACGGTGTGCTTGCTGGCGGTATCGCTGATGCTTGCCCTGCACGTGGTCAGTTGGAAAGACATCACCAAATACTCCAGCGCCTGGAATACCCTGGTTAACCTGGCAACGTTGGTGGTGATGGCCAGTGGCCTGAGCCGCTCCGGCTTTATCGATTGGTTTGCCACCACCATGAGCACCCATCTGGACGGTTTCTCACCGAAGATGACGGTCGTTCTGCTGGTGTTGGTGTTCTACTACGCGCACTACCTGTTTGCCAGCCTGTCGGCCCACACCGCGACCATGCTGCCGATGATCCTGGCGGTAGGTAAAGGCTTGCCAGGCGTGCCGATGGAGCACCTTTCCATCCTGCTGGTGCTGTCTATCGGTATCATGGGGGTATTGACCCCGTATGCCACTGGCCCAGGGGTGATCATCTATGGCTGCGGCTATGTGAAGTCGAAAGATTACTGGCGTCTTGGCGGTATCCTTGGCGTGGTGTATATCGCGGCGCTGCTGTTGATCGGCTGGCCAATTCTTAGCCTGTGGTATTAAGTTAATCGGCGGCCATCCACGGATGGCCGCTGTTGCATTCCCTTCCCCCGTGACGCCCGTCACACACTTTCATGTCGAACGCCGTCATTATACAAATCCAACGTTAACCTATTCAAAATAATCATATTTAGGGAGCCTCTGCGGATGAGAAAAAAAACGTTATTACTTTGCCTGCCTTTGCTGTTTAGCGGCACCGCCTTTGCCGAGAACGACGGTTATCAACTGGAACAGGTGCTGGTGATGAGCCGCCATAACCTGCGCGCGCCGCTGGCGAACAACGGCAGCGTGCTGGCCCAGTCCACGCCGAAAGCCTGGCCACAGTGGGATACGCCAGGTGGCTTGCTGACTACCAAGGGCGGCGTGCTGGAAGTGTATATGGGCCACTATTTCAACGCGTGGCTCAAGCAGGCGGGCATTTTGCCGCAAGAAGGTTGCCCAGCCGCTGACAGCGTTTACGTGTATGCCAACAGCCTGCAACGCACGGTAGCCACCGCGCAGTTCTTTACCAACGGTGCATTCCCAGGCTGCGATATCAGCGTGCATCATCAGGAGAAAATGGGGGAGATGGATCCTACCTTCAACCCGATTATCACCAACAGCAGCGAAACCTTTAACCAGCAGGCGTTGAGCGCCATGAATGCCGAGCTGGCATCGCTGAAGCTGGACGCCTCCTACAAACAGCTCGAGCAGATCATCGACTACAAAGACTCCCCCGCCTGCAAGATTGACAAGCAGTGCAACCTGGCCACTGAACCGAACAAAATGAGCGCGGTGCCGGGGAAAGAGCCAGGCGTTTCTGGCCCGCTGAAAGTGGGTAACTCGTTGGTGGATGCCTTTATGCTGCAGTATTACGAAGGCTTCCCGATGAAAGACGTAGCCTGGGGCAAGATTGTGACGCCGCACCAGTGGCAGCAGTTGGCCAAGCTGAAAGATGGCTATCAGGATTCGCTGTTCACTTCGCCGGTCGTCGCCCAGAACGTTGCCAAACCGCTGCTGACCTACATCAATTCGGCGCTGATTAGTGAGCGCAAGGCGGATTCACCGAAGCTGACCGTGCTGGTGGGGCATGATTCCAACATTGCTTCCTTGCTGTCAGCGATGAAGTTCAAGCCGTATGAGCTGCCGAAGCAGTATGAGAAGACCCCAATTGGCGGCAAGCTGGTGTTCCAACGTTGGCACGATGGCAAAGACGATCGCGATCTGTTGAAGATTGAGTATGTCTACCAATCAACCGAACAGTTGCGTAATGCCGAACCACTGACGCTGAGTACCCCTCCGCAGCGCGTCACACTGGCGCTGGAAGGCTGCCCGGTCGATAAAGACGGCTTCTGTGCCTGGAGCGACTTTGAAAAAACCATGAAGGACGTCCTGCATTAACAGTGCTGCCGGGGCGAACCGTTTCGCCCCGGCCAGCCGCGCGGTATATACTGTCTCAACGGACCCCTTATCACGGATGAAACGTGCTCTCTTCTTTTATTCTCAATGCTGAATTATTGCCGGTTGACGGCTTTGCTGGCCTGATCGCGCAATGTCACTTCTCTGTCGCGGATTACCACGACGATCTGTTTGCTGCCGTCGGTATCGATTTCCCTGAACATGTCGCACCAGCAGTCGCCAAACGTAAGGCCGAATATCTGGCCGGGCGCTATCTGGCACGCTGGGTGCTGGCAGAGTTGGGGCATCAGGATTTTACTTTATTGCGCGGGGAGAAGCGTGAACCGCTCTGGCCCGCTGGGATTGCCGGGGCGATCAGTCACAACAGCGATACAGCGCTGTGCGCTGCTCAGCATGAGAGTGGGGCAGGTGGCGTGGGTATTGACGTGGAAACGCAGATCCCGCCTGCACGAGCAGAAGAGTTGTGGAGCGGCATCGTCAATGAGGACGAATGCCAGTGGTTACGCCAACGGCCACAACCCTTTAATCTGCTGTTGACGCTGGTATTTTCCGCCAAGGAAAGCCTGTTCAAGGCGCTTTACCCGCAGGTGCGCCGCTACTTTGATTTTATGGATGCGCGGGTGACCCAGCTGGATATGCAGGCGCAGACCTTCGAGCTGGAATTGCAAAAGACGCTGACGCCGCTTTGCCACTCAGGCCGCCGCTTTAGCGGGCGTTTCTGGCTGCAAGGTGACGCTGTCACAACATTGATTTATTTTTAAAATCAGTGTGTTACTTCCTTCGGTGTCGTAGCAGATAGCGTGCACCTTCCAGTACCAGCAGCATGACCGCCAGCCAGATCGGGAGATAGGTCAGCCACTGGTTGGCGTTAATGGTTTCACCCAACAGCAGTGCGACGATCACCAACAATACCGGCTCTACATAGCTCAACAGGCCAAACAGGCTGAAAGGGAGCAGGCGACTGGCCAGGATATAGCACACCAGCGCCAGCGCGCTGATAATGCCCAACAGCGGGATTTGCAAATATAGCAGCGGTTTGGCCGTCAGCGCCGCCAGCGGTTCTGAGCCACCAAGGGCAAACAGCGCGGCAACCGGCAGCATCAGCGTCAGCTCACACCACAGTCCGCCCAAATGATCGGTGCCCAAGCGGCGGCGCAGAATAAAGTAAACGGGATAGCCTAACGCGACTACCAGCGTTGACCAGGAAACCCCGCCCACCTGGATCAGCTCATTACCCACGCCAACCAGTGCACATAGGGCCGCCATCTTTTGCAGCACAGACAGGCGATCGCGGAAAAACACTCGCCCTGCCAACACCATGGTCAGCGGCAACAGGAAATAGCCGAGTGAGACATCCAGCGCCATACCGTGCAGCGGTGCCCACAGGAATAGCCACAACTGAACTCCTAGTATTGAGGTGGTGAGCAGTAACAACAGCACGCGATGCGGGCGCTGCCGTAGCCAGTTCAGCATCTCTTTCACCCGCACCCAGTCGCCGGAAAGCAGCATAAACAGCGTCAGAAACGGCAGCGTCAGCAAGGTGCGCCAACCATAGATTTCCTCGCCGTCGAGTGGGGTTAGCATTGAGGTGTAGTAATACATCACGCCGAACAGCAGGGAAGCGACGACGGAAAGTATGATGCCCTTGATCACCAGCGTTCCTGATTATTAATGGAATTTCCTGCGGCTACTCTAAGGTTATTTAGCTCTAACAACAATGAATTACGCCGGACTGGACAACAACGGCCAAGCGGTTAGAATTACACCTGTGTATTTATCCAGGTAAAGGCGATGACAATCGATCTGTTTGAAGATGCGCTGCCACCGCCCTGGCGTGAGGAAATCGCGCCGGGGGCGGTGGTATTGCACGGTTTTGTTCGCGATCACGGGCCGGAACTGCTGGCGGCGGTCAACGGCGTGGTGGCACAGGTGCCTTGGCGGCATATGACCACGCCGGGCGGTTTCACCATGTCGGTGGCCATGAGCTGGTGCGGCAACGGCTGGAACAGCGACAGTAATGGCTACCGCTATTCGCAGCGCGATCCCGGAACCGGCAAAAGTTGGCCAGAAATCCCGGCAATTTTGCTGGCTTTGGCCGATGAAGCGGCTTTGCAGGCCGGGTTTGGTCATTACGTCCCGGATTCCTGCCTGATGAATCGCTACGATCCGGGCAGCAAGCTTTCGCTGCATCAAGATATTGACGAGCATGATTTTACGGCACCGATCGTTTCGGTATCGCTGGGGCTACCGGCCGTTTTTCAGTTTGGTGGCCTGCAACGTAGCGACAGAACGCAGCGTATCCCTCTGGCCCACGGTGACGTGGTGGTCTGGGGCGGCCCGTCGCGATTGTGTTTCCACGGCATCATGCCGGTGAAAGAGGGTTATCATTCACTGGTGGGGTCACACCGCATCAATATCACCCTGCGCAAGGCGCTTTAACGCGGGTTCCTGGCCTAAACTGGCCACCAGATAGTCAATAAATACCCGCAACTTGGGGGGGAGATGCTGAGTTGGGGCATATAGCAGCCACAGATCGCCATGATAGCTGCTGAGGAAATCCCATTCTGGCAACACCTGCACAATCTCACCGCTGGCCAGCGCCTGGTGGGCGGTAAAGTAGGGCAGACTGCCGATACCAATATGCTGTTTCACCGCGTCCAACCGAACCCCTGTGTGGTTGGCGGCATAGCGCCCCCGGACATTGACCGAAACCGTCTTGCCGTTGCGGCGAAAACGCCAGCGTGCGTCGCTGGGCGTCTCCCCCAGATAAATGCAGCTATGCTCCGTCAGGTCTCTTGGGTGACGCGGCGTGCCCTGCTGGGCCAGGTAATGCGGAGTGGCGCAGAGCAAATGTTCGATGGTCATCAACGGGCGACCGATCAGGCCCGGTGACGGGCGGTCGGTGATGCGCAGTGCCAGATCGACCCGATCGTCGATCAAATCCATGTAGCGGTCTTCCAACCGTAGATGAACATCCACCTGCGGATAGCGCTGCAAGAACGCCGGCATGTGAGGATGCAGAACAAAGTGCCCGACGGCCTTCGGCACGCTGACGCTGATCGTCCCTTCCGGCTCTGAGCTGCCCTGGCCGCTGATGGTCAACACTGAGTTGGCGGCATCCAGCATGCTGCGGCAGCGCTGAAAAACGGCCTCCCCTTGCTCACTTAGGCGCAGTTTGCGGGTGGTACGGTGCAACAGCCGTACGTTCAGCGCTTGTTCCAACCTGGCAACGCTGCGGCTGGTGGCAGAAGGGGAGCTGCCCAACTGGCGGGCGGCGGCGGAGAAGCTGCCGCTTTCCACCACCTGAACAAAAACGGCCATTTCAACCAGCAGTGCGCTGGAAAGATTTGTGCTCATGGCGCAAAGGTCCATTGTAGTGAAGACGGATTATCAGCCGATTATGGCACGAATATAATAACGGCGTTAACCAGGAGAGAGCCCATGACCGAACGACTTTATTATTATCACGATGATTTGCAGCTCCAGGCACGGGTATTGTCCTGCACGGCGCAAGAGGATGGCAGCTATGCGGTGCAGTTGGATGCCACACTGTTTCACCCACAGGGCGGCGGACAGCCAAGCGATAGCGGCACGATCGGCGGCGTAGCGGTGTTACGAGTTGCCGTGCAGGGCGATCAATTACTCCATTATCTGGCCGAGCCGTTGCCTTGTGGCCTGGTCACGCTGGAGATCGACGGTGAACAACGTCACCAGCATACCCGTTGGCATTCTGCCGGGCATTTGATTGGCTGGCTGGGGGAGGGCCAAGGCTGGCAGCCGGTGAAAGCCCACCACTGGCCGGGGGAAGGGCGTATCACCTTTGCGCCGGGTGCGCAGACAACAGTGTTGGAACAGGAATACTTGCAGCAACGGCTGATGGATTTGATCGCCGCCGATTTGCCACGAAGGCAGCAAGAGCAGCAAGGCGTCCGTCAGGTCGGGTTTGGCGATCTGCCAGCTTATGGCTGCGGTGGCACCCATGTTCGTTCGCTGGCGGAGTTGGGCAAGGTGCAAATCACCGCCGTCAAGATGAAGAAAGGGCAGTTGATTGTGCAGTATCAGGTGGAGTAAATCGGAGGGCAAATATTGCCCTCCGCAGGGCATTAAATCAGAACTTGATCTGTACTTTGCAAGATAACGTTTTATCTGCGGCGGCGATCAGGGCATCTTCGATTGCTTCGGGAGCATATTCCCCGCTGAGTAAGGGGAGTGGGTTGATGCGGCCATCTTGCAACCAGGCCACTGCGGTGGCGAACTCATCGATAAAGCGGAAGGAACCGACCCAGCGGATTTCTTTCACCAGCATTGGCATAACCGGGTATTCTACGCTGGCGGCCCCCATACCAACCTGAACTACCTTGCCTGCCGGGCGAGTCAAGGCAACGGTTGAGGCAATTGCCGCCGGGCTACCTGAGGCCTCAAACACTACGTCAAAATACCCTCTGTTGGCTTGATAGAGCTCACTGCTACCGTTCTCCAGCGGGTTGAAAGTGGCGCTTGCCCCCATGGCCATGGCCAGTTCCAGACAACGGGGGCTGACGTCGGAGGCGACGATCTCTGTTGCTCCCGCAGTGCGGGCTGCAGCCATGATCAGGCAACCTATCGGGCCAGCTCCGATCACCAGCACTTTCTTGCCAACCAGTGGCCCAGCCACGTTCACCGCATGGATAGCCACCGCTGTCGGTTCAGCGAATGCCATCACCTGGGGAGTAACCTTATCGTAAGGGATGCACTGCGCCTCGGTTGCCGTCACGTATTCAGAGAAGCCACCGTTAACGTGTGGATTAAATTGAGCGCTGCCCATAAAACGCATGGATGAGCAGAGGTTTTGCTGGCCGGAGAGGCAATATTCGCAGGCGTTACAAGGCTGTGATGGATTGACCGCCACCCGTTGACCAACGCGCAATGCAGAACCGGTAGGGGCTTTTGTCACCACGCCAACAAATTCGTGCCCTACTACCATAGGGTGCTTAAGCACTGACATTCCGGCGCGGCCATGCTGATAGTAATGAATATCGGAACCGCAAATCCCCCCACACTCGACTTTGACCAGAACCTCGCGATCGCTATATTCCAGTTCACGCTGTGCGACACGGACATCTTTTTCACCGAACGCGAAGCAGGCTTTGCAGGTGATTTTCTGTTGGTTACTCATGTTTTGGGCCTCAATTAGAGTTCTTGCGCGGTGCGCTGTGGGAGGTTTTTTTCAGCTTTGGGCGGAACGATCACTTCGATTTTTCCCACCAGGAAGGTGTAGGCCAGCAGGCCAGCCAGCGCGACGGCGGAGATATACCACATCGCATACTGGAAGTTGTTGGTACGTTGCAAGATCACACCGATCACGATTGGACTGACGATACCGGAGAGATTGCCGCAGATATTCAGACAGCCGCCCATGGTGCCGATAAAGTTACGGGGTATTACATCGCTCCATACCACCCAGCCAAGATTGGAGAAGGCATTGGCGAAGAAGGCAATAGATAGGATAGCGATAACCGGCCGATCCTCAAAGAAATTGACCAGGCAGATCACCATGGTCAGGCATAAACCGCTCATTACCGGCAACTTACGGGCAAAAGTCCGTGACTTGCCTTTTTTCAATAGCATATCGCTCAGAGTTCCGCCGCACAGTACCCCGGCCATCGCCATCAGGTATGGGAAGGAAGCACCCAGACCGGCTTTGGCAATGGACAGGTTCAGGCCTTTTTCCAGATAGACGATAAACCAGGTCAGGAAGAAATAAAGGGTAGACGAGCAGGCGAACTGGGCGATAAACAGGCCCCAGATGGTACGATTCTTCAGGAAGAAGCTGATATCGCTCCAACGGACTTTCTCACTGACGTTGGCCTGGTTTTTCGAGCCGTAGCCACCCCCTTCGCGAATGTAATCCAGCTCCTGTTGGTTGGTGCCATGACTATGCTGAGGATCGCGATATTTCAGTAACCAATAAATACCGAACAGAATGCCGACGCCGCCAGACAGATAGAACGACATTTCCCAGCCATATTCCGCAACGATAAACGACAGTGCTGGGGTTAACAGCGCCAGGCCGATGTATTGTGCGCTGGAGTAAATTGCCGTTGCCCGTGCCCGTTCATGATCGGGGAACCAGGTGGCGATAATTTTGGTGTTGGAAGGGAAGGAGGGCGCTTCAGCAATACCGATTAATGCCCTACAGGCCAGCAACATCAGGAAGGACGCCGTTGCCGTAGCGAATAGGTGATGCGAGGCAAACCCCATCAGGAAGGTGAAGACGCTCCACAGAATAATGGCACTACCGTACAGAATACGTGAGCCGATACGATCCAGCACGTAGCCTACCGGGATCTGGCTGGCGGCATAGAACCAGGTAAACATGGAAAATAGCAGGCCAAGCTGGGTGGAGCTCAAATCAAATTCGGACTGAATTTTACTGCCAGCGACGGACAGGTTGGCCCGGTCCATATAATTTATCGCCGTTACAATAAACAACAGCGACAGAATAAAGAATCGCGACTTTGTTGCTTTCATTTTATTGTCCTGGTCAGTTGTTGATTCTACAAACAGCCGGATACAGCAGTGCTACCCACAACCTTGAGTTGTGGGTAAAAGCACTTACAAGTCGAATGTAGAACGGTTACAGCACGGCTAACCAACCGCCATCGACGTAGATGATCTGGCCGTTGATATAGTCGGAAGCGGCAGAAGAGAGGAATACGGCGGTGCCAATCAGTTCTTCCGGCTTGCCCCAGCGTTGAGACGGGTTGCTGGCTTTGACCCAGGCATCGAACGTTTTATTTTCAATCAGCGCGGTATTCATGTCGGTGAGGATATAACCTGGGCCTATCGCGTTGGTCTGAATATTGAATTCGGCCCATTCGGCGGCCATGGCGCAGGTCAGCATTTTGATGCCCCCCTTGGCCGCGGTGTATGGGGCAACGGTAGGGCGTGCTGCCTGGCTGGTGAGTGAGCCGATATTGATGATTTTACCGCCTTTGCCTCGGGCGATCATACGTTTTGCCGCCGCGCGGGACACAATAAATGCGCTGGTCAGGTTAGTGTCGATCACCCGTTGCCACTGTTCGAGTTCCAGCTCAACCATGGGCTTACGGTATTGGATACCAGCGTTGTTGATCAGGATATCCACCCGCAATCCCTGTTGTTCCAGAGCGGCAAAGGCGTTTTCTACCGCCTCTTCATTGGTGACGTCAAATGCCACACCGTGCGCCTGGTAACCTTGGTCGCGTAACTTGGCGACCGAGCCTTGCAGCAACTCTTCGCGTATATCGTTCAGGATCACGCTGGCTCCCGAGGCCGCCAGACCTTCCGCATAGGCAAATCCCAAACCTCGGGCGGACCCCGTTACCAGTGCCGTTTTCCCAGTCAAATCAAATAGTGCAGCAGACATAGCAAATCCTCATTAGTGGTCTTATCAATGGACAGTGTCAGCTTGTATGACATCATTCATATTTAAACTGGGTTATGGCGGAGTTTAAATCAATGCGCTTGAGTGTTTTTTGCCATGAAGATCACAAAACATTATTTTAGTGGATTATTTTTCTATTATAAAACAGTTATATGATGGCGTTTTGACGAGCTTTGTGTGCTAGCGCACAAAATCAAATCTGTTTGGTTGGGTAAAAAAATATTCGGTGATATAAGTGAAATAACTTGTAGGACAACCATTGAGTTGGTAGATCTGACTGGTCTTAGTGGTTCGCCGTAAAGCATTGGCGGCCAGTTATGAATGATGAAGTTAACAGCTCAGGCTTTTAAATTAAGGAGTTACTGTGAGTAATCTAAGAATCACTGCGGTGAAAACCATTCTGACGGCACCGGGCGGCATTGATTTGGCCGTGGTTAAAGTAGAAACCAACCAACCGGGGCTTTATGGCCTGGGATGCGCTACCTTTACCCAGCGTATTCACGCGGTGAAAACTGCCATTGATGAATACATGGCACCGTTTTTGATTGGCAAAGATCCGGCGCGAATCGAAGATATCTGGCAGTCTGCCTGCGTGAGCGGCTATTGGCGCAGTGGCCCGATCATGAACAACGCACTATCCGGTGTGGATATGGCATTGTGGGATATCAAGGGCAAATTGGCAGGCATGCCAGTGTATGAGTTGCTGGGGGGGCAATGCCGTGACGGCATCCCGCTGTATGTGCATACCGACGGCAGTGACGAATTTGAGGTGGAAGATAACATTCGTGCCCGTATGGAAGAAGGTTATCAATACGTACGTTGCCAGATGGGCATGTATGGTGGGGCGGGAACAGACGATCTGAAACTGATCGCTACTCAGTTGGCTCGGGCCAAAAACATCCAGCCCAAACGTTCGCCACGTTCCAGCACGCCGGGGATTTATTTCGATCCGGAAGCCTATGTGAAAAGCGTGCCACGCCTGTTTGACCACCTGCGCAACAAGCTAGGTTTCGGCATCGAGTTTATCCATGACGTTCACGAGCGCGTGACGCCAATCGCTTCCATTCAACTGGCAAAAACCTTAGAGCAATACCAGCTGTTCTATCTTGAAGATCCGGTGGCACCCGAAAATATCGACTGGCTTAAAATCATGCGCCAGCAAACCTCTACGCCGATCTCAATGGGGGAATTGTTTACCAATATCAATGACTGGAGGCCGCTGATCACCAATAATCTGATTGATTATATCCGCTGCCACGTCAGCACCATTGGCGGTATTACGCCAGCGAAAAAACTGGCGACTCTCAGTGAGATCCATGGTGTACGTACCGCCTGGCATGGCCCTGGAGATATCTCTCCAGTGGGCGTTTGCGCCAACCTGCACCTTGATATGAGCATAACCAACTTCGGCATCCAGGAATATACGCCGGTGAATGACGCGTTGCGTGAAGTGTTCCCAGGCTGCCCGGAAATCGAGCAGGGTTATGCCTATCTGAGCGATCGCCCAGGGCTGGGGATTGATATTGATGAGAAGAAAGCGGCGCAGTATCCCTGCGTTGGCGGTATTCCTTCCTGGACCATGGCGCGCACGCCAGACGGCACGGCTTCCCGGCCATAAGCTCAGGGGCTGACCTGGAAACGACATTTGTCATCCGTGAAAGGTGATGCCCCTCCTCAATTTGGGGGAGGGGGTGAAACGTCACTCGGCATCTGGTGTTGACTGTTTCAGCTTTTCAATTGCCGTCACGTTTTCTGACATGGCTTCATTCAGCACTGCAACGGCGGTGGTCGAGTCACGGTTTTTGATCGCCATAAAGACTTTGATGTGTGCTTCCACGCTTTCCAGCGAGATGCCCAAGGCGCGATTCAGCTCTTCCAGATAGTAATAATAGGTATCTTTGATGGAGTTCATCACGCTGTAGAACACCTTGTTTTGTGATGCTTTGGCGATCGCCAGATGAAAGTCAAAGTCGGCCTGGGAATATTTCTTATAGTCATCCTTGTTGACCAGCATGCGGTTTAGCGCTTGTTCCAGCGCGGTAATGTCTTCTGGCGTGGCGTTTAGCACCGCCAGTTCCATGCATTTGAATTCAACCGTCTGGCGAAACACCATCATGTCGTGAAACTCTTCGCGGCTGAGGTGCATGATGGGTTGCTGTTCATTGAGCAGGCTTTGCTGGTTGAGGTTTTTGCTGACAAAACTGCCTTTGCCTTGCTGAGTGACCACAATCCCCAAATCACGCAGGCGTTGTACTGCACTGCGGATACTGACGCGGCTAACGTTGAAGGAGACTGTCAGCTCAGCTTCAGAGGGGAGTTTACTCCCCGGAGGCCAACTGCCATCAAGCAGTTTTTCTTTGATCTGCTCGTAAACCGCATTGACCACATTGTGTTTTTGGATCGATTGAATGCTCATAAGCTCCGTCATCAGGTTGTCCTACAACATGCCTGTGGTATAGCACGCTCGGCCTTGGGTGTGAAGCGGTGGCGACTGAATTTGTGTCTTGGCTCTGACGTAACGGCAGAAAATTAATTTTGTGATCGAGATTTAAAATTGCTGTATTGGCTATTGATCAAGGTGGACATGTGTCGCATTTTTATACATGAATGATGTCATACAGGTTAATGTATGACAGGTTCTTAATCACATGGATTAGCAACGAACGCGGCCAATGGATGAACAGGCTGCTGAACATTAATCACCGTTGGGAAAAGAATTATGAGCTTGAGTTTGCCAAAAAAATTGGCCCCGATTCGCTGGCGAAAACTGATCCCGCTGGCATTTATCACCTACAGTCTGGCCTATCTGGATCGCGCCAACTATGGTTTTGGTGCCGCTTCCGGGTTGGCGCAGGATCTGAATATCACGCCAGGTATGTCTTCGCTATTAGGGGCGCTATTCTTCCTGGGCTATTTCTTTTTCCAGGTGCCTGGCGGCATCTATGCGGAAAAGCGCAGTGCGAAAAAGTTGATCTTCTGGAGCCTGATACTGTGGGGGATTTTGGCGACCGCGACCGGTATGGTGCACAGCGTAGCCGCATTGGCGGTTATCCGCTTTTTGTTAGGGGTTGCAGAAAGTGTGGTGATGCCTGCGATGCTGGTATTCCTTAGTCACTGGTTTACCAAGCATGAACGCTCGAAGGCCAACACCTTCTTGTTCCTGGGGAACCCAATCACCGTGCTGTGGATGTCGATTCTCTCCGGCTATTTGGTGGATGCCTTCGGCTGGCGTGGCATGTTTATTATCGAAGGTGTGCCTGCCATTATCTGGGCGGCGATCTGGTGGGTGATCTTTGTGGATCGTCCAGCCGACGCTAAATGGCTCAGTGAACAGGAGAAGATCGATCTGGAAGCGGCATTATTGGCTGAGCAGGCCGAGATGAAACCGATCAAGAACTATGGTGAAGCGTTCCGTTCTCGTAAAGTGTTGTCACTGTCATTTATCCACTTCTTCTGGAATATTGGCATGTACGGTTTCATCATGTGGTTGCCGTCGATCCTGAAAACCGCATCCGGTATGGGCATTGTCGCCACCGGTTGGTTGTCTGCCGCACCGTACCTGTTGGCGGTACCGCTGATGCTCACGGCCTCTTACTTTTCTGATAAATACCAACAGCGTAAATTGATTGTGCTGTTATTCCTCGGGCTGGGGGCGGTGTGTTTCTGCGCTTCATTTACGTTGGGATCCAACCACTTCTGGCTGTCCTATATTCTTCTGGTTATCGCCGGTGGGGCGATGTATACGCCTTATGGGCCATTCTTTGCCGCTATCCCAGAGTTGTTGCCACGTAACGTGATGGCAGGAGCCATGGCGTTCATTGTCAGCTTTGGGGCGTTGGGTTCCTTCGTTGGGGCATGGATAGTCGGGTATCTGAATGGGATTTTCCATGGACCGCAGGCGTCATACGTCTTTATGGGAACCTCGCTGGTGATTGCAGTGGTGTTGACGGCGTTCACCCGCTTTAGCAATAAACCTTCGGCGACTGGCGTATCAAGAGCGGTAGCAATATCTTGATTCATGCAGGGCCGGTTATCCACCCGGCCCTGCATGGAGTGGCTGCCAGCGACTTGCCCTTGTGCGTTTTCCATCATTAGTTAGCGAAATTAGTTCGTTCAACTCCGTGCCGTTTTGGTTTGTTATCTACCCCATAACAAACCGACATAAAGAAGGCACGGCACCTATGTTTAATTTTCCTTTCAAGACGTTAACCAGCGGACTGGCAGTGGTCTTAGGCGCTGCGGCTGCGGCGAGCCCGGCCATCGCGGCGGTGCAGGGCGGCACTCTGATCTATCTGGAGCAGCAGGCCCATACCAATCTGTATCCCCCTTCCGGCGGGTTTTATCCCAACGGCGGTATCCTTAACCAGGTCACCGACAAGCTGACCTACCAGAACCCCAAGACGCTGGAGATCGAACCCTGGATCGCCGAGTCCTGGTCCAGCAACCCCGATAAAACGGAATATACCTTCAAACTCCGCCCCGGCGTGACGTTCTCCGACGGGACGCCGCTGGATGCCAACGCGGTAGCGAAGAACTTTGATACCTACGGTTTGGGCAATAAATCGCTGCGCTTGCCGGTTTCCGAGGTGATCAATAACTATGACCACAGTGAAGTCATCGATCCGCTGACGGTCAAATTCTATTTCAAACGCTCGTCCCCAGGCTTCCTGCAAGGTACGGCGACCATCGGTTCCGGGTTGGTGTCGCTCAGTACGCTGAACCGCCAATACGATGAACTGGGTGATGCGCGCCATATTATCGGCTCTGGCCCGTTTGTGGTGAGCGGTGAAACCCTGGGGCGCGAGGTCGATCTCAGCGTACGTAAAGACTATCACTGGGGACCGGCCAAGCTGGCTCAGCAAGGGCGGGCCAATCTGGATGCCATCAAGGTGATCGTCACTCCGGAAGACAGCGTGCGAATTGGTGCGTTGCAGGCCGGACAGGCGGACTTTATTCGCCAGATCCAGGCTTACGATGAGAAGCAAACCCAGGATCAGGGCTTTACGATCTATGCTGCGCCAACCCGTGGCGTCAACGACAGCATTGCCTTCAGACCAGACAATCCGCTGGTGGCTGACATTCGCGTGCGGCAAGCGCTGCTGCATGCCACCGACAGCAAACAGATCGTCAATACGCTGTTCTCTGCCAACTACCCACAAGCCAAATCGGTGATTGCCTCCTCGGCAGCCGGTTTTGTCGATCTCTCCGACAAATTGACCTTCGATCTGGCGAAGGCCAACCGCCTGCTGGATGACGCCGGTTGGCAAAAGGGCAGCGACGGCCTGCGCCAGAAGGATGGTAAGAAGCTGTTGTTAACGGTGTACGAGTCGCTGCCACAGCCGCAAAACAAGGCGGTGCTACAACTGGTCTCGCAGCAGTGGGGCAAGGTGGGGGCGCGGTTGAATATCTTGGCAGGCGATGCAGGTAGCCGGGTGGCGGATAACCTCGATCCGCAAAAGACCCCGGCTTCGGTGGTAGAAGTGGGCCGTGCCGATCCCGATGTGATTAAAAGCCAGTTTTATCCCACCAATCGTGATGGCCTGTTGCAGCAGGGGGGCACCAGCCAGAACAGTAAATTTATCGACAACTCACTGAACCAACTGCTGCTGGGGATCGCCTCTGAAGTGGACCCGGCCAAGCGCTTACAGATTGCCGGTGAGGCGCAAAAGTATCTGCTGGATCAGGCCTATGTAATCCCGTTCTTTGAAGAGCCGCAGGTCTTTGCCGGTGCTCCCTATCTGAAAGGTGTCAACTTTGAAGCCGTGGGTCGGCCAAGCTTCTATGGCGCATGGTTAGAGAAACGGTAACGCCATATTCGAGGAGATAAAGATGCTGAAATACCTGAGTGGCCGAACCGGGCAGGCGTTGTTGGTGCTATGGGCGGCATTTACGCTGTCGTTTATCTTGCTGCAGATGCTGCCAGGCGACGCGATCCTGATTAAATTTCAGAACCCGGATATGGGCCTTAGTCCGGCGCAGATTGCCGACATGCGCGCCGCCTACGGTGCCGATATCCCCCTGTGGCAGCAATATCTGCATACGCTGGGGAATTTCCTGCGCGGTGATTTGGGCTATTCGATCCAGAACGGCGTGCCGGTGAGTGCCTTGCTGGCTGCCAACCTGCCTGCCACCCTGCAACTGGCGGTGCTGGGTTTCACCCTGGCCTTGCTGTTGGCACTGGTCATTGCCTTTGTCTCCAATCTGACCGGTTTTGGCTGGCTGAAATCGACGCTGCAATCGCTGCCTGCGCTGTTTGTGTCGGTTCCCACCTTCTGGCTTGGCATCGTGTTGATCCAGATCTTCTCATTCCGGCTGAAGCTGGTGCCGATCATTAATCCAGGCGAGTGGGTTGGCCTACTGTTGCCGATCGCCACCTTGGCAATCCCAATCTCTGCACCGCTGGCGCAGATCCTGATCCGCAGCATTGATAGCGTGCAAACTCAGCCGTTTGTGGCGGTGGCGCGTGCCAAAGGGGCTAGCCGTAGCGGAGTGCTGTGGCGACATGTGGCGCGTAACGCCATGCTGCCGGTGCTGACTATCGCGGGCATTTTGTTTGGCGAACTGATCGCCGGAGCGCTGATCACCGAAACCGTATTTGGCCGCAGTGGCCTGGGGCAACTGACACAGCAGGCGGTCGTGAACCAGGATGTGGCGGTGCTACAGGCGGTGGTAATGATCTCTGCCGCCGCCTTTGTCTTCCTCAATCTGCTGGTCGATCTGCTGTTCCCGTTGCTCGATCCCAGACTGAAAACCTATGCAGGAGCGACCCGATGAGCAGTATTCCGTTGGAAAAATCCGTGATGCCGGAACGCGATCTGTCCGGTGGGGAAGCCGAAGGGAGTGTACGCACAGCCAGGCCTGCTCAGCGGCGTTATCCGCTTAGCCTGTGGCTAGCCTGGATCGTGCTTGGGATCGCTGTGCTATGGGCGATCGCCCCAGAACTCTTTACTGCGTACAGCGGCACGGAAGGGATTGCCGGAGCACAACGTCTGGCACCCGGTGGTGAACACTGGCTAGGCACCGATCCGCTGGGGCGCGATCTCTCCGCCCGGATCGTGTATGGCGCATCGCACACTTTATCCGCAGCGCTAGTTGCCGTAGCGCTGGGGCTGGTTGTGGGGACGTCGTTGGGCCTGGTCGCGGGGGCTTTAGGCGGCATCGTCGATGATGTTGTGATGCGCTTGGTTGATGTTTTGCTGTCGATCCCTGGGCTGCTGCTTTCTTTGAGCGTAATTATCCTGCTGGGCTTCGGCACGGTGAATGCGGCGCTGGCGGTGGGGATCTCGTCGGTGGCCAACTTTGCGCGTCTGGCACGTGCGGAGGTGCTGAGGGTGCGGCACAGCGACTACGTTGAAGCGGCCTACGGCAGCGGCGGACACTTTTGGGCGGTGCTATGGCGGCATATTTTGCCTAATTCGCTGACCTCGGTGATTGCATTCTCTGCCCTACAGTTTGGCAATGCCATTCTGGCGATTGCCACCCTGAGTTTTCTGGGATACGGCACGCCACCGCCCACGCCGGAATGGGGCTTGCTGATCGCCGAAGGGCGTAACTACATCTCAACGGCCTGGTGGCTGACTACCTTCCCCGGCCTGATGGTGGTTGCCGTGGTGCTGGCCGCCAACCGAATCAGCCATGCATTAGGGAGCGCGCGCCGATGAACCCACAGACAACCGTTTCACCTGTGCCCTTGCTGGAGCTGGATAACGTTTCTATCGCCTATCAGCAGGGCAACAGCAGCCAGCGGGTAGTGCACAACGTTTCTTTTACCATTCAGCCGGGGGAAGTCGTTGCCCTGGTTGGGGAGTCTGGATCGGGGAAAACCACCACGGCCCAGGCGATTATCGGCCTGCTGGCGGAAAATGGCCGCCTGGAGCAGGGGGCGATCCGGCTCAATGGCACCGATATTGCGCACTGGTCACCGCGCCAGTTGGATGCGGTGCGTGGTGCGCAGATAAGTCTGATCCCGCAAGATCCCGCCAGTTCGCTGAACCCGGTTAAAACCATCGGTGAGCAGGTTGCCGAGATCATTAATATTCACCAACGCCTGCCACGCAAGCGGGTACAGCTTCGGGTAGTGGAGTTACTCACTCGCGTGGGGTTGACTCACCCGGAATTGCGGGCGCGTCAGTATCCGCACGAACTTTCTGGCGGTATGAAACAGCGGGTGCTGATTGCCATCGCCATCGCGTTACAGCCTGCGTTGATTATTGCCGATGAACCGACCAGTGCGTTGGACGTGACGGTACAAAAACGCATTCTCGATCTGATCGACGAACTGCGTCAGGAGTTTGGCACGGCGGTACTGTTCGTCACCCATGATTTGGGCGTGGCGGCGGAACGGGCCGATCGGCTGCTGGTATTTCGTCATGGCAGGGTACAAGAACAGGGGCAAACGGCGGCGGTATTGCAGGCACCGGCGCATGAATATACCCGCCGCTTGTTTGCCGATGTGCCTTCGCTGGCCTCCGTCGCTCCGCCAGCGATTGTCCGTAAGGCGGAACCGGCTATCGTCGTCAACGAACTGGTGAAGGATTTCCGTTTTGCTGGCAGAGGCGGGCAGCCGTTCCGCGCTTTGGATCGGGTGTCGTTCAGCGTGCAGCGCGGCACCACACATGCGCTTGTCGGCGAGTCTGGCTCCGGTAAAACCACCTTGGCCCGCTGCCTGTTGGGTTTTCAGCGGCCGGATGCTGGGCAGATCGTTATCGACGGCGTCGATTTTACCCGGCTAAAGGGCGAGGCGCTGCGCCAGTTTCGGCGGCGTATCCAACTGGTCTATCAAAACCCCTTTGCTTCGCTCGATCCGGCGCAAACCTTGTATCAGGCGATCGAAGAGCCGTTGCTCAACTTTGAGCCTGTCGCCAAGGCTGAGCGTTACCGGCGGGTGCGGGAACTGTTCGAGCGAGTTGCTCTGCCTGCCGAGCTCTTGACGCGCAAACCGCGTGAGCTTTCCGGTGGCCAACGCCAACGGGTCGCCATCGCCCGTGCTCTGATACTGCAGCCTCGGGTGTTGGTATTGGATGAGGCAACTTCGGCACTAGACGTGACCGTGCAGGCGCAAATCCTGCGCTTATTGCAGCAGCTACAGCAGGAGCTGGGGCTGACCTACCTCTTTATTTCACACGATCTGGCGACGGTGCGGCAAATCTCGCACAGCGTCTCGGTGCTGTGCCGTGGGGAGCAGGTAGATGTGGGCACTACCGCCGAGATATTTGCCCGGCCGGGCAGTGACTATACCCGCCAATTGATTGCGGCCATTCCTGGCCGTGCGATGTATCAAACTTTGAAGGATGCCTCATGAGCGCTAAACGCCTCGGCTTTTTTACCCGCCTGCTGGATAACGGCAGTGCTCAGGAACGTTATCGGCTGGCCACCGAGCAGATTGTCCATGCCGAACGCGCCGGGTTCGACACCGCATGGGTTGCGCAGCACCATTTTCATCAGGATGAGGGCGGGCTGCCTTCACCCCTGGTTTTTTTGGCTCAGGCTGCGGCGCACACCCGGCATATTCGTTTGGGGACTGGAGTGATCACCCTGCCGATGGAGTCTGCCGTTCGCGTGGCGGAAGATACGGCAGTGTTGGATCTGCTATCTGGTGGCCGGTTGGAAGTGGGGCTGGCGGCAGGAGGAACCCCGTCTTCGTTTAGCGCTTTTGGTATTGATGCCGAGCGGCGTAATGCGGCGTTTAACGATAATTTACGCATTCTGCTGGATGCCTGGGGCGGCGAAGCGCTCGGCAACGCCACCAACCGTCTCTATCCGGCCGCTCCCCAATTGAAAAAACGCGTTTGGCAAGCCACCTTCTCGGTTGAAGGTGGGATCCGGGCTGGTAAGGCTGGGGATGGGCTGATGTTGTCACGTACTCAACCCCGGCCGCCAGCCACACCGGATACGCCACTCGATGAGCTGCAAAATCCGATTATTGATGCCTATCTCGCCGCGCTGCCGCCTGGGGTGGAGCCCCGCATCATGGGATCGCGCACCGCTTTTGTGACCGAAGATCAGAACCGTGCACGGGATTTTGCTGCACAGGGGCTTAGCCGTGGATTGGAGCGTTTACGCGCCAGTGGGCATCAGGTGCAGGATGAGTCGCTCGACGGTCTGATCCGCGCTTTTGACGTGCATCTCGGTACGCCAGAACAGGTGATCGCCTCGTTGCAACGCGATAGCGCGCTGGCCCGCGTCACCGATTTGGCATTTCAGGTGCACTCTATCGATCCGCCACACGCCTATATTTTGCGCTCTATTGAGCTGATTGCTCGCGACGTTGCACCAGCATTGGGGTGGCAGCGGCGCAACCCTGCCACGTTGGCTTATTCACATCACGCAGAGGAAAACGTATGACCGACACCCAGGATCACCTGACCAGACTGGCTGAAATCGCCCCAGACTCTCCTTTGGCACAGGCCAGAGCAACACGTCAGGCGGCCACCGACGGGATTGAGGCCAGCTATCAGAGGCTGTTCGCGCCACAGGATGTGGGCGGCTTTGGGATTGCGGAGCGCCTGCTGTTGGCACAACGTATCAGTGAATGGCACGGCGATCGGCAACTGGCGGCGCATTATGCCCAATTGCAACAAGCTCAGCCCGCAGACGGCCCACGTTTGCAGGCTGCATTGGATCATGCAGAACGCCTGGCCTTCAAGCCTGCCGGGGCCGAAGCCAAACACTTACAGGCTCTGCAACAGGCGGGGTGGTCGTTGGATGACATTGTCACGCTTTCACAACTGATCGCCTTTGTCAGTTTCCAGATCCGTCTGTTGTTCGGCTACCGCTTGCTGGCAGGATTACCGGTAGCGACCAGCGGTCGTGCTCCTGTCCGAGCCTCGGCCTGGCGCACCGCGAGTCATACAGCCAGTGGTCGCAATGCACCGCCAGCGTTCACCAGCCAGGAGTTGGGATGGGAACCTTGGATTGCGGCTAAATCCTTGGAGGCGTTTGACGAGCCGGGAAAAGCCTTGCTGAGCAAGTTCGGCCACGCGGATTCCGACTATTTCCGTTTGCTGGCTCGCGATCATGCGGTGTTGGAACAGAGAACCATCACGGATCGGGCTATTTTCTACACCGCTGGCGGTTTGGCCCGCCAGGATCGGGAGTTGGCTGCGGCGGTGGCCAGCAAGGTGAACGGCTGTATTTACTGTGCCTCGGTGCATGCGCGTAAAGCGGCGCAGTTATCCAAAAGGGCAGAAGAGGTGCAGCGCCTGCTGGATATCGCACCGGGAGGGAACTTGAGCGAAGGGCAGGGTGAGGATTGGCGTACCCAAATAGACTTTGCCGCCGCGCTTTCGGCTACGCCACCGCAGGCCAATGCGGCTCAGTTGGCTGCGTTACGCGAACAAGGGTTGGGCGAACTGGAACTGTTGGACCTGGTGCAGGCGACGGCCTTCTTTGCCTGGGCCAACCGCTTGATGCTCACGCTCGGCGAACCTTATGACGATTGAGTCACACGGTGTTTAAACAGCAAAAAGCCCGCTTAGTTGCCTAAGCGGGCTTTTCTAAATATGGCTCCTCTGACTGGACTCGAACCAGTGACATACGGATTAACAGTCCGCCGTTCTACCGACTGAACTACAGAGGAATCGTGTGAACGGGGCGAATAATAGCGGTGCCGATGGGGCTTGTAAAGCATGAAAATGCACAAAAGTTCCGTTTGTCGAGGTTATGAGCAAATCGGCTTATTTTCCAGCAGCTTAAACTTTATCACTGGCAGGCAGTCCACTATCAATGTAGGCCGAACACATTTTGTGAGTTAATCCCGAATTTTTGCGAGGTGTGGATATTTTAAAGAGCAAGGCCGAGAAAATTCCTAATAATAAAGCGAGGAAATGAGATTTTTTGCTAAGATATTTCCTGTAATTTGTGGGGATTGTTCCTAATAATCGATGGGAGAGCCAGCTTAAGGATTATCATCAAACCCCGTATTTTTAACACAACAATCAGAATGCCTCGGATAAATCTTTGGTTCGTGCTGTCGTTATAGAAAATCATCCGGGCACGTGTGGAGTAAATCGCCAAAAAATGCATTTTTAATAATATAAACATCTATTTTTTATCATGGTTAATAGTCATCTTTATTCGGAAAAATGACGGGCAGAAGCATAGCGGCGGATATCGTCATTAATTAATCTATCTAATTGTTTTTAATGTATATTATTTTGATTTTTTGCGGTTTTCTTTACCGGGGAATCAGAGTGGATGCTGTTGCATACCGGAGCGTATCCTTATCCTTCCTGGCGACTAACGCCGTTTTTGCCCCGCAACTCGGCGTTCAGGCTCGCTTGTAGAGTTGCTGGATATACAAAATACCAGTATTATTTTGCACTTCATAAACGTCGTGGGTAGGTTAAATCGCTGGCAAGTTGCGGCGCATTATTGCGCTATGCAGGTCATCGAGGAAACCCGGCTCAGTATTCGTTAAGTCAATAGACCATGGCGAACGTTGCAAGAGTAGGGCAATGAGCGGCCATAGTATAGCTCCAGTGAATGTTTGCTACTGAAGAGCCTCCCCTATATCATTGCTGAAAAGTGCACCTATTATTTATCCAGGATATAACCGATCTTGTCTGAGTTGACCTATCGGTAACGGAATTTTTTGAAAGGAATTTTCGATGATAAGCACCCAAAAGAACCTCTGTTTAGGCGTAATACTGTGCAGTGGTTTATTGCTGGCAGGATGCCAGAAAACCGCACAGACCCGTTCGCAAGAAGACTCGCCAGCGACCACCGTACAAGCTCCCCCTCAGCAGATCAGCGTGTCCCCGCCACCACAACCGGTTGCCGCAGAAACCAAAACCAGCAAGATTGGCCTTTGCCAAAGCGAGTTGGCCTCACTCAAGCAGGTTAATCCGAAGGCTTACGCGGTCAAACAGGCCAACTTTAACCGTCTGGTGAACAATGCCTCGGTTTATAGCGCGGTGCGCGGCGATGTCAATTCGACAACCAAAGACACTCTTGATGCGTTGTACAAATACAAGACCAATCAGTTATGTGCCGAGATCGAACGTGATGTCCTGCAAGGCCTGATCCAGAGAGGGGAAAGCGTGAAATGAAACGCAGGATATATTGCGGTGCCTTGTTGACGTTGGCGTTGCCGCTAGGAGTCGTAAGGGCTGAGGAGGCAGTTAATCCCGATGCCCATGCGTTGAATTCACTGGACGCGATCACACGCCAGGTGGATGAGGCTCCGGCACTCCTGTTTCTGACGCCTTCCCAACTGGATACAGCAGAACCTGCAAGACCCAAAAGTAGTAAGCCTGCCGGCAGCAAACCTAACGCACTGGCAAAGTCGGCGGATGAGAGGGGCAGTGAGCGTATTCGCGAGATGAAGACGCTGCAGGCAACCATCAATCAGCTGAAAGCCAAAGTCACCAGCCAGGAAGCGACTCTTGAACAGTTGCGTAAAGCGCAATCTCAGTCAGCGGGTTCTTCAGCAGAGTTGGCGCGTCTGCAACAGGCCATTGAGCAAAGCCAACGTGAAAATGTGCGGCTGCAGCAGCAGCTTGCCGCACAGGCCAAGGAAAGCGAGCGTCAGATGCAGCAAATGAAGCTGCAACAGCAGGAGCAACGTAACAGTTCGCAATTGCAGCAACAATTGGCAGCGCAAACCAAAGATAACGAACAAAAAGCGCAACAGATCAAGCAACTGCAGCAAACGTTACAGCAAAATCAACAGGCCATTGCCCAACTGCAGAACCAGTTGTCAGCCCGTAGCAAAGAGAATGAACAGAAGTCCCAGCAGGCGATGGCGAAGCTGCAGGAGCAACTGGCTGCCCAGACCAAAGACAGCCAGCAGAAAGCTGAGCAGGTGAAACAACTGCAACAGACTGGTGCCAAGTTGCAAGAGCAACTGACGGCGTATGCTAAAACTAACGATGAAAAAGCCGAGCAGGCCAAGCAACTGCAGCAAAATCAGCAGGCGTTGGCGAAACTGCAAGCACAGTTGGCTGCCCAGGCAAAAGACAGTGAACAAAAAGCCTTGCAGGTAACACAGCTGCAAGATCAACTGTCAGCACGTAGCAAAGAGAATGACCAGAAGTCCCAGCAGGCGATGGCGAAACTGCAGGAGCAACTGGCTGCCCAAACCAAAGACAGCGAGCAGAAAGCCGAACAGGTGAAGCAGTTGCAGCAGGCTGGTGCCAAGTTGCAAGAGCAACTGACGGCGTATGCTAAAACTGGCGATGAAAAAGCCTTGCAGGCCAAGCAACTGCAGCAAAATCAGCAGGCGTTGGCGAAGCTGCAAGAGCAGTTAGCCACCCAGACCAAAGACAGTGAATACAAAGCCCAACTGGTCAAACAGCTGCAAGATCAACTGACGACGCGCAACAAAGAATCGGCGCAAAAAAACCAGCAGGCGATGGCGAAGCTGCAAGAACAGCTGGCTGCCCAA
>NZ_JBKABN010000017.1:0-140695 GCF_046269175.1 Serratia sp. J2 | reverse complement strand
CCCACAATATAGATCGAGTGCCACATTAACAGTGCATTGGGGAGAGGGAGCGGGTCCAGAGCTGCGGTCAGATACAGTAGACAAATTGTGGCACGTTCGGTCCCCTTGAGGGTGAGGGGTGCGGCGTCAAGGTAGCTGTAAGCATCTCGACGATGCAATCGGACAATTTATCACCATACTCTGTTTAAGCAAAAGTTAGAAAGTATTTGCTACTATACTCATAGCGCTATAATTTAGTTACTTTACTCACGACACAGGTATCATCATGACTAATCAGCATACTAACGGCGAATTGACTGAAGAACAAAAAAGAGAAATTGACTTAATAGCATTACAACGAGTCCAGGCAATGAATAGTGATGAGTTCCTTTGCCAGCGCATTGATGAAAAAGTTCACGCGATGGAAGATCACGTCAAAGCTTATTTCAATAAGTGTTTCTCACTCCACTTAAACAACAAGCGTAGCGAAAAGTAAAATCCTTTACGGGCCTGTGCGAAAACGCCCTATTCCAAGCCAGCAACTAAGCACGGTTTGTCTGTGAGAGGCTAAGAAACATGGAAAATGGAGCTAACTAATTGGAAAGTATCAAAGAAATAATTATCTATTTCTCTCTAATGCTACAGGTTTTTTTAGAGTTCCTCTCCGTTATTTGCGTTTTTGTCGGGTTGGTAAAGGCACTTTATACCACAATAACCAAAGTTAAAAGTCAGTCCATACTCTATTTGATAAGGGCGCGCTTTGGAACCTGGCTTGCTTTGGCGTTAGAGTTTCAATTAGCGGCTGATATCCTGGCAACGACAATCAACCCTAGCATGGAAGAGTTGATTAAACTGGTAATCATTGCCGTGATACGTACATTCCTTAATTACTTTTTATCTAAAGAGTTGGATTATGCCGAAAACAATGTTGCTGTCGTCGATAAAACCGACGCAACAACGCTGGAGGGGAAAAAGTAAAAGCGTCAAAGAAAGCATAGTTTGCTCCCGGGCCAGGCTAAGACTTCTTAGCCGCCATAGGGCTATACCTCTTCCCCAACTGTGATAGCGACATCAAACGGCTGCTGACCACGCGATTTTTACCCTCGCGTTTAGCGTCATACAGCGCTTCATCCGTCATCTCTATCGCTTTCTCCACCGACATACCGGCCAGGTAGAGCGAGGTGCCAATAGAGATGGTCAACCGCATCGCCTCCCCACTCTCGGTAATAAAATCAAATCCTTCCACCCGGCTGCGAATGCGTTCCGCCACGGCCGCAATATGCTGCGGTTCATAACTGGACGTGATGACCATAAATTCCTCACCGCCGTAACGTCCGACAAAGTCCTCATCACGTACACAATCTTTCAGAATGCCCCCCACGCTGGCCAACACGCCGTCACCAGCCAAATGGCCATAGGTATCATTGACCTGTTTGAAATTGTCTAAATCCAGCAACATCAGGCCACAAGACTCCCGTTGGGCGTGTTGCAGCATCATTTTGTAGTCCACGCTGGCGCGGTTGTTGATATGGGTCAGGCTGTCGGTCGTCGCCTTGCTGCGCATGGAGAAAAAGGCGTTAATATGGCGCTCTTTAAAGCTCAGGGCGTGGTAGCAAATCGCCAGGCACAGCGCCGATGCGGCCTGATACAACAGAATATCCAGCCACAGTTCCCGGAAGTTGACCAACGAGCAGACCACGGCAATGCGGTAGAGCGCAATGATACCAATGGTAAGGTAAAACACCCGGTTCGATTTTTTCCGCCAGACTCCCGTTAGCAGCAGCGGCAAGACGATCGAACCGATAAACAGATTATCCAGCGTAAAGCCGCCGTTAAAGCTAAAGTTCACCAGATAGCACACCACCCCACTGACTGCACCACCGAAAAACAGCACCAGAATCATCGGGATCATAGCAAAGCTGTAATAAATATTACCGGTGAGCAACAGCCGAGACTGATTCAGATACAGCACCGCCAGCCCCGCCAGCACACCAAATAACACCCGTTTCCACACGGCGGACTGGTAGGAAAAAGGGGCGTTTCTGCTAAGTGCAAAGTAGGCTACCGACAGCGTGGCATAGGTGATGCACGCGTCACTGTAAAAAGACGAGATCGACGCAATATATGTCATAACTATTCGGCATACTCCAGGATGCGGCAATGTTGTTTTTCGGGTTATTTTTGGCAACGGCCCCCTGTAATACCGCTTCCGACAGCACTCACCATACTAAAAATGACAATGACCAGGCGGGTATATGTTATTGCCAGGCAATCTATGTCCTATCCTCAGTTCAGGATAGTCTGTTATCCATCACACCACGGGGAAAATCTGATGAATATCGATGATGAATTGCAAGCGCTGGCGACACAAGAAACGGACCTTACCTTCCACCATTTCGACCATGCCACCGCGTGGGAGCTGGGCCTGGCGCTAAAAAATGCCGCAGAACATCGCCAATTACCCATCGCTATAGAAATTCAGCTAAGCGGACAAACGCTGTTTTATTACGCCCTGCCAGGGGCAACGCCAGACATTGCCGACTGGGCGCGGCGCAAGCGTAACGTGGTCAACCATTTCCATAAAAGCTCTTATGCCGTGGGATTACGCCTGCAACAACGGCAAGTCACGCTAGAAGAGAGATATGGCCTCAGCGTACGTGACTATGCCGCCCACGGCGGCGCATTCCCCATCAACCTGCTCAATGTGGGTTGCGTCGGTTCCATCTCTCTTTCTGGCTCCCCTCAGCTCGAAGACCATCATCTGCTGGTCAGCACTCTTGCTCAGTTTCTAGGCTTACCCTTGCCCGCAGTACACTAAGCGATAAAAGCTGCGCTTTTCCCCCGATCAACAGCGGACGATCTGCACAGGCTGGCGCTTGGCGCAAATGATCCGCTGAACAAATATAAATTAATCACAATCCTGATGCTTTGATACAAATCTAGGTATCGGCGGGCAGAAAGGGGTATGGTATCTACCAGCTATTCCGAGACGGACCTCCATGGCCCGCCATTCCGTTCTCTTTTATAGACTTGGTTTGCAACTTAGATGAAAACGCACGAAATCAACGGTATCCGCCCTTTTAGCGCCCTGATAGATGCCTGCTGGCGTGAACCCTATTCCCTTCAACGTCTGCTGAAAGATGCCATTGCCGGGGTCACCGTCGGCATCATTGCCATACCTCTGGCGATGGCGCTGGCCATTGCCAGCGGCGTTCCCCCCCAGTATGGGCTGTATACCGCCGCCATTGCTGGCATCGTGATCGCCGTCAGCGGCGGTTCACGCTACAGCGTTTCCGGCCCCACTGCGGCGTTTGTGGTGATCCTGTTCCCCGTTTCACAGCAGTTTGGGCTCTCTGGCTTATTGATTGCCACCATGCTGTCTGGCGTATTCCTGCTGATTATGGGGTTAGCGCGGCTTGGCCGCCTGATCGAGTACATTCCACTTTCAGTCACGCTTGGGTTTACCTCCGGGATCGCCATCACCATCGCCACCATGCAGGTGAAGGATTTCTTTGGCTTACGGCTGGCGGAAGTGCCGGAAAACTACATCGGCAAGGTCAACGCGCTGTTGCATGCTTTACCCACTCTGGACTATGGCGATACGCTGATTGGCGCGGTCACTTTGGTGGTTCTGCTGCTGTGGCCGAAGCTGGGGCTGCGTATTCCCGGCCACCTGCCCGCCCTGTTGGCTGGCACCGCGGTGATGGCTATCCTGGCTCAGTTCGATCATCAGGTTGCGACCATTGGCTCCCGCTTCAGTTTCGAACTGGCCGACGGCAGCCAGGGCCAAGGTATCCCGCCGATCCTGCCACAGTGGCTATTGCCCTGGCATCTGCCTGCTGGCGATGGTAAACCGACGGAACTGAGCTGGCACCTGCTTTCCGCCCTATTACCGGCAGCCTTTTCCATGGCGATGCTTGGGGCGATCGAATCGCTGCTGTGCGCGGTAGTGTTGGACGGTATGACGGGCAAAAAGCATCACTCCAACGCCGAACTGATTGGCCAGGGCGCAGGTAACATCATCGCTCCGTTCTTCGGCGGCATCACCGCGACGGCCGCTATTGCCCGCTCGGCAGCCAACGTGCGGGCAGGGGCAACCTCACCTGTTTCAGCCATCATCCACTCGTTAATGGTACTGCTGTCCTTACTGGTACTGGCACCATGGCTGTCCTACTTACCGCTGGCGGCGATGGCCTCGCTGCTGCTGTTGGTTGCCTGGAACATGAGCGAGGCGCATAAAGTGGTTTATCTGCTGCGCCGGGCGCCGAAAGACGACATTTTGGTGATGCTGCTGTGCATGTCGTTGACGGTGCTGTTTGATATGGTGATTGCCATTACCGTTGGCATCGTGCTGGCCTCACTGCTGTTTATGCGCCGAATCGCACGCATGACCCGCCTGAGCGAGTTGAGCGCCGAGGATGGCCGACTGGTGCTGCGCGTCAACGGACCGCTGTTCTTCGCCGCTGCCGAACGCGTGTTCAACGATCTGCTGGTACGCGGTGAAAACTACCACACCATCGTTCTGCAATGGGATGCCGTGCCGGTGCTGGATGCCGGGGGACTCAACGCGTTGCAACGTTATATCGACGCCCTGCCCGCCGAAAAACAGCTGGTGATCACCGATATTCCGTTCCAGCCGCTAAAAACCCTGGCTCGTGCGCGCATGAAGCCAATCGATGGCAAGCTGCATTTCTACCCCACCCTGCCAGAAGCGCTGACCGCGCTAAACGCCCAATAAAGCAAAAGGCCCGACAGATTCATGTCGGGCCTTCAGATTGGCGAGCGCAGCATGCGGCGCCCCCACAGCGCTATTTGTCAGCAGCCGTTAGTTGCTGGTATCCAGCTCAGCGAAGCTTTTCACCAGATCGTCGATGGCTTTCATCTGTACCAGGAACGGTTCCAGCTTATCCAACGGCAACGCCGAAGGACCATCGCATTTAGCATTGCTTGGATCTGGGTGCGCCTCGATAAACAGGCCAGCCAAACCTACAGCCATACCGGCACGAGCCAGCTCTGCAACCTGCGCGCGACGGCCACCAGAAGCCGCACCAAACGGATCGCGAGTTTGCAGGGCGTGGGTCACGTCAAAGATCACCGGATGGCCACCGGTCACATTCTTCATCACGTTGATACCCAACATGTCGACCACCAGGTTGTCATAGCCAAAGTTGCTGCCGCGATCGCACAGGATAACCTGATCGTTGCCACCTTCTTTGAACTTATCGACGATATTGCCCATCTGGCCCGGGCTGACGAACTGCGGTTTCTTGACGTTGATCACCGCGCCGGTTTTCGCCATGGCTTCAACCAGGTCGGTCTGTCGTGCCAGGAAGGCTGGCAGTTGGATCACATCAACCACTTCGGAAACTGGCTGCGCCTGTGCGGCTTCATGCACATCGGTGATAATTTTCACGCCGAAGGTGCTTTTGATTTCCTGGAAAATCTTCATCCCTTCTTCCAGGCCTGGGCCACGGTAAGAATGGATAGATGAACGGTTGGCTTTATCAAAAGAGGCTTTGAAAACGTAAGGGATGCCCAGTTTTTGCGTCACGGTGACGTAGTGTTCGCAGATGCGCATCGCCAAATCGCGAGATTCCAGTACGTTCATACCGCCGAACAGTACAAACGGTAGATCGTTCGCTACCTTGATGTCGCCAATGCTGACTACTTTCTGTTCCATGCTTGCACCTTATTGATTAATAAATCGGAATCAGTGAATTAATGCAGCGTGACCTGCTTGAGCTCGATAGAGTGGATTTGAATTTTTATCACTTCACTCACCGGATCTTCAGGGCACTGCTCGACAAAATAGTTGAGATCGGAAATGGCGATATGGTTGCATTCCAGCTGGGCATAAATCAAACCACGGTCGCGGATCTCGTAGGGATCGTCCGGGTCAAAACTCAGTACCACCTCGCTGGCCCGCAACGCAATTTCCATCTGTTTTTCTTCCATCAGCGCGGCTTTCAGCGTATCGAGCATCTTACGCACCACCAGAATGTTTTCCGATTCGTCCAGATCGTCATCTTCCAGTTCAGCCCCCAGCCCCAGATTACCCTTGAGCCAAACCTGCAACTGATGTTCGTTAAGCGTTTCTCCGTTCAACGGGTTAACCAGCCACATCTCCTCATCCAGCCAGTCAGCACGCATGATCAACTGAGTGGGGAAAATCACCGGCATCAGCGGCAGATCCAACTGGTGGGCAATATGCAGGAAAATGGTTCCCAGAGAGACTGGCGTACCTTGGCGAGCTTCCAACACCTTATCCAGCCAGATGGCGTCAGAAAGCCGATAAACACCGCTGGCACCGCCGAATCCCCAGGTTTTAAAGAATAATTCGATGAGCGCTTCCAACTGCTGATCCTGGTTGAGATCGTCCGGGATGATTGCGCGCGCTTCTTCAGTCAACTGCTGTAACTTGCGCTCTACCTCCGCCACCGGGAAGTCCCGCCGGATAACCTTCGACACCAGGATCACTCCCTCACTCAATGAGGAAGTGTTAAATTCGAAATCGGCAATGCTACTCATAGGTATCCCATCAAGAACGGTATTTTGGTCGTGGCTAGTTTAACGATCAGATACAGACAGCCCAGTGCCAGAACGAATGCCAAGGTGCGGATATTCCAGCTTTGCGTCTTCTTGCCCAATGCGACATAACCCAACAGGATATAGATAATAACGCCAAACAACTTCTCGGTCAGCCACGAGTCCATGCCAAGCAGCGGGTAAAGCTTAAACATCACCACCAGGGCAATACCGGTGGCAAACAGCACCGTATCATTGATATGCGGCGTGATCTTTACCCAGCGCTTGTTGATCATCGGCGATGCACGCCACTTCCAGAAGAAACGCAGAACAAACAACGTAATGCTGATGGCTACCGTTAATAAATGCAGATGTTTTAGCGCCATGTAAGCGGCCATAGTGGTTTCCTTGGTTTCTTATAGTGGTTTTTGGCCCAGAGTCACGCGATCGTTGCCGCCATAGTCGCGATGCGTTGCCACCGCGATAAATCCCTCAGTATTCAAAAGGGTACGTACACTTTCACCCTGTTGCCAACCGTGCTCAAGCAACAGCCAACCCTGCGGCTCTAAATAATCTGCGGCCTGCTGCACGATCGTTGCCAGATCGGCCAGCCCCTGATCGGCGGCCACCAGCGCAGTACCGGGTTCAAAACGGACATCGCCCTGTCCAAGGTGAGGATCGGCTTGATCAATATAGGGAGGATTACTGGCGATCAGCGCAAACTTTTGCCCGGCGACCGGCGTAAACCAGCTCCCTTGCAAAAAGCGCGCATTGTTAATCGCCAGTTTTTGCGCGTTATGCTGCGCCAGCGCCACGGCTTCCGGTTGCAGATCGATGCCGGTAAGCTGGCAGTCTGGCCGTTCGCTGGCTAACGCCAGGGCAATCGCGCCGGTGCCAGTGCCAAGATCCAGAATGGCGCACGGCGCTGCGGGCAGACGCTCCAGGGCCAACTCCACCAAACATTCGGTATCCGGGCGTGGGATTAGCGTAGCGGGCGAAACCGACAGCGGAAGCGACCAGAACTCACGCTCGCCAACCAGATACGCCACCGGTTCCCCGCGTTCACGGCGAGCCAGCAGCACCGTTAACTGCTGAGCCTGCTCCGCCGTCAGCGGAGTTTCGCCAAATGCCAACAGGTAGGTTCTGGCCCGACCGGTCACGAAACCCAACAGGATCTCCGCATCGCGTTTGGCGCTGTCACTGTGCGTCAGGCGTAAAGTCGCGGTTTTCAGCCAGGTTTGATAATCCATTACTCAGGCTCGGCAGAGAGTGCGGCCAACTGATCGGCCTGGTATTCCTGCACGATCGGCTGGATTAGCATATCCAGCTTGCCTTCCATCACCTCATCCAAACGATACAGTGTCAGGTTGATGCGGTGGTCGGTCACGCGCCCCTGCGGGAAGTTATAGGTGCGGTTACGATCGGAACGATCGCCGGTGCCCAACAGGTTGCGGCGGGTAGAAGCCTCTGCCAACTGGCGTTTCGCCATCTCTGCCGCACGGATACGAGCCCCAAGCACCGACATCGCCTTGGCTTTGTTCTTGTGCTGTGAACGTTCGTCCTGGCATTCAACCACAATACCGGTCGGCAAGTGGGTAATACGGATCGCCGAATCGGTGGTGTTAACGTGCTGACCACCGGCCCCGGAAGAGCGGAAGGTATCGATTTTCAGATCGCCCGCGTTGATTTCTGGCAGTTCCGCCTCTGGCACCGCTGGCATCACCGCCACCGTGCAGGCAGAGGTATGGATACGACCTTGGGATTCGGTTTCCGGCACGCGCTGAACGCGGTGACCGCCAGATTCAAACTTCAGTTGACCGTAAACGCCGTCGCCAGACACTTTGGCAATCACCTCTTTGTAACCACCGTGCTCGCCGACGTTTTCGCTCATGATCTCAACCCGCCAGCGGCGAGTTTCAGCGTAACGGCTATACATACGGAACAGATCGCCAGCAAAGATAGCCGCTTCGTCGCCGCCGGTTCCGGCGCGCACTTCCAGGAAGCAGTCGCGCTCATCGTCAGGATCCTTCGGCAGCAGTAACACCTGCAGCTGCTGCTCCAGCTCTTCCGTCGCCGCTTTGGCCTGTTTCAGCTCTTCCTGCGCCATTTCACGCATTTCCGGATCGTCCAGCATCATTTCTGCCGTGGCGAGGTCGTCCTGCACCTGACGCCATTCCAGAAAACAACGGCTGACGTCGGTCAACTGCGCATATTCGCGCGACAGGCCACGGAACCGATCTTGATCGGCAATGACACCGGCATCGCCGAGCAGCGCCTGAACTTCTTCATGGCGCTCTTGTAACGCTTCCAGTTTGGCAACAATAGAAGGCTTCATGCGTGGTTTTAAACCCTGTTAATAAAAGAGAACTAATGCTGATCCAGCCCGAGGCTGTCGCGTAAAATATGCAACCGCTCCATGTCGCCGTCACCGGCGGCCTGCTGGAGGGATTTGGTAGGGGCATGAATAAGACGATTGGTTAATCTGTGGGCCAGCTCATGGATCACCTGCTCCACGTTAGCGCCTTGAGCAATCGCTGCCAGCGCTTTTGACTCCATTTCCGCACGGATTTGATCGGCCTGCGAACGGTAGTCTCTGATGGTATCTGTCGCGCCCTGTGAGCGCAGCCAGGTCATGAAATTGCTGCTTTCCTGCTGCACAATGGTCTCGGCCTGTACGGCCGCCGCCTGCCGTTGCGCCATATTGCTCTGAATAATGGCCTGCAGGTCGTCCACGGTGTAGAGATAGGCGTTCGCCAGTTTGCCCACTTCCGGCTCGATATCGCGCGGAACGGCAATATCCACCAGCAACATCGGCTGATTGCGGCGCGCTTTCAGTGCCCGCTCAACCATGCCCTTGCCGATGATGGGCAACGGGCTGGCGGTGGAGCTGATAATGATATCGGCATCGGCCAGGCGTGCGTCAATCTCCGGCAATGAGATCACCTCTGCCCCCACCTCTTGCGCCAGTACCTGAGCGCGTTCACGGGTGCGGTTAGCGATGATCATATGCTGTACTTTATGCTCACGCAGATGGCGGGCAACCAGCTCGATTGTTTCCCCTGCACCGACCAACAGCACATTCAGTTCGGCAAGGGATTCGAAGATTTGACGCGCCAGTGCACAGGCGGCGAAGGCAACGGATACTGCGCTGGCACCGATTTCGGTTTCAGTACGTACACGTTTGGCAACGGAGAAGGATTTCTGGAACAGGCGCTCCAGCTCACCGGAAAGTGACTGGCCACGCTGGGATTCGGCAAAGGCTTTCTTTACCTGCCCGAGGATCTGGGGTTCACCCAGTACCAAAGAGTCTAGCCCGCTGGCAACGCGCATCAGGTGGCTGACGGCCTCGTCGCCGTGGTGCCAATACAGGCTCTTGCGTACGTCTTCCGGACGCAGATGGTGATAATCACATAACCAGGCTACCAGTTGTTCATGCAGATGATCCTGCTGCTCCACGCTGAGGTACAGCTCGGTACGGTTACAGGTAGACAGCACAACGCCGCCCTGCACCAATGGCTGTTGCAGCAAGCTATTCAGCGCCTTGTCGATCGACTCTGGGGAGAAGGTCACCCGTTCTCGCAGAGAAACCGGAGCGGTTTTGTGATTAATACCTAACGCCAGAAGGGTCATTGCTTCGAGTAATACTTCTCTTGGTACGGGTTCTCGTTGTCCGGCATTCTACTTGATGCGCGACATCAATTAAAGTGACAACCGCATCTTCCGGCCAATCGCTGGTATTGGTCGGACAAATCAGTCAACACGACAAAACCAGGTATGTTTCAAACTCATCAGAAACCTCAAGGGAAAAACGCTGAAATGTAATGTCACCCCTTGCAAACTACCCCTTTCAGCCTGTTTGGCGGCATCCTTCGTATTCCCACGGCTTAACATTACACATGACTGATAATCGCGATGAGTTACGGTTTCCATTGTTTTAATTGCAATTTTTTCGGCATGTTCCCATAATTCGGCCAAATAGTTAGCTAGCGAATTATTTGCATAAAAACCGTTACAGGATTTCACTTTCTGTCACCGGAAAGTGAGCAAACCAGAAAGCCCCAGGCGTGGTTGGCCGATGGATGGGTTTTCGTATCTAGAGCAGCACGTAAAAAGGGACGTTCCATGAAATTACGTAGATTAAGCCAGGCGGTTACCGCAGGGCTGATAGCGGGTTGTAGCGCATTTGCCGCACACGGTGAAATCACCTTATTAAAGCAGGATCCGCAAGCGGGCGATCCCCTCAGCCGCCTCACTTTTACCGTTGGTGGCAGTATTCGCCCGCAGTTCAACATGATGACTGGCGATGGCGATAAAGGTTCTTATAAACGCAACGGTTTTGACGGCGGTACGCGTTTTCGCTTCGCCACCGATTACTACCTGTTCGATGACATCAGTTGGATTAACTATTACGAGTTAGGCGTCAACATCCCGGCGCTGTTCAGTTGGGATAACCACTACGCCGAGGGGGCCAACAACACCTCACGCCGTATGCTGTATACCGGCCTGAAAAGCAAAACCTGGGGTCAACTGACCTTCGGTAAGCAAAACAGCGTTTACTACGACGTGGTCGGGGCCAAAACCGACATCTGGGATTACGACATGCTGGCCCAGGCACCAGGCAACGGCATTAACGGCGACTATGACGGCTCCTACCGTTCACGCAGCATGCTGAAATATAAAACAACCGTGGGCGACGCCGATATCTACGCCGCTTACCTGTTCAACGATGATGAATACCTGCCTGGTAACGGCCTACGCTACAAACGTAAGGGCGGCGGTTCACTCGGTGTGGATTATCATCTGAGTAAAGATCTGACCTGGGGCACCGCCTGGAACTACACCAACGCCGAGATGCGCAACCCCAATAGCGACGACAGTAAAGACTACAATCAAAACATTTTAGGTACCGCACTGAGCTGGAAACCGGACAACTGGACGCTCAGCTTCGGCGGCGGCTGGTATGAAAACTTCCTGACTACCAAGAAAAAGCAGGTGAATGACTACTTCGCTGGGAATGCCTGGGGGATTGAATATTTCGCTGGTTATAGCTTCCCGATAGGCGAATACGCGGTGAAATCCATCATGCCTTACTTTATGGGCGACCGCCTGCAGTACACCACAGGCCGCGACTATCAGCGTATTGATAATGGCTTGGGCGTCTCCTTCCAGTTCGACTACGGTTTCCGCGCCGACGTTGAGCACGTGCTGACGTCCAGCACCGATAATCTGGGCGATATGACGGTTGTTCGTTTGCGTTACGATTTCTGATCCACCAAAGCGCGCCCTTATACGGCGCGCTCAGACGGCAGACTCGTTCTGAAGGCTGTGCCCACAGATTTCCGACCCAAAAAGCTCCGCCATCGTTTACAATCCTCCCCACGCCAGACGCCACCCTTGCTGCAAGGCTTTTGCGCCATTGTATTATTGACGTTACGCCACTCGCCCGTTAGCGTGGTGGCAGAAATGCTAACCCGCACTGCCCCGCAAGGACAAAAGGACAACAAAACGTTATGCCTATCCGCAAAGTTAGTTTGCTTCGCCTGATCCCATTAGCCAGCCTGGTGCTGACGGCCTGTACCCTCACCAAACCTGGCCCGGCTACCAGCCCGACGTCTCCGCAGTGGCTCGCTCATGAGCAAGCGGTGCAACAGCTTGAGCAGTATCAGACCCGGGGCGCTTTTGCTTATCTGACCGATCAGAAGAAAGTCTACGCTCGCTTCTTCTGGCAGCAATACACACCCGACCGCTACCGCCTGCTGCTGACCAACCCGCTTGGCAGCACCGAGCTGGAGCTGAACGTGCAAAAAAGCGTGGTGCAGCTCACGGATAACCAGGGCAAACGCTATGTCAGCGACAACCCGGAAGAGATGATCCGCAAGCTGACCGGCATGCAGATCCCACTGGATAACCTGCGCCAGTGGATGCTTGGCCTGCCAGGGCAAGCCACCGACTTCAGCCTAGACTCCCAGTACCGCCTGAACAAGCTGACCTACAAGCAGGGCGATCTGACCTGGGTCGTCACCTATCAGGACTACAACACCGATCTAAAAATCCCGTTACCGAGCCGCCTTGAACTGCAACAGGGCGATCAACGCATCAAGCTGAAAATGGATAACTGGACGCTCAAGTGATGATCCATCAATGGCCCTCCCCGGCAAAGCTGAACCTGTTTCTCTATATCACCGGCCGTCGTGCAGACGGCTACCATCAGTTGCAAACGCTGTTCCAGTTCCTGGATTACGGCGATACGCTCACCATCGTTCCCCGCCAGGATGACCAGATCCAGCTGCTAACGCCCGTAGAAGGGGTGCCAGATGAGCAGAACCTGATTGTCCGGGCCGCTCGTCTGTTACAGCAACATTGCACTACCCATTCCATTGCCACCCTTCCCCGTGGGGCAGACATCAGCATCGACAAGCGTTTGCCGATGGGTGGCGGCCTTGGCGGAGGATCTTCCAACGCGGCAACGGTACTGGTCGCACTGAATGAACTTTGGCAATGTGGCCTGAGCGACGACCAGTTGGCAGATATGGGGCTAACCCTCGGTGCCGATGTCCCGGTATTTGTGCGCGGCCATGCGGCATTTGCCGAAGGGATCGGTGAGCAGCTACAGCCGGCAAATCCGGCAGAAAAGTGGTATTTGGTCGCTCATCCCGGTGTCAGCATCCCCACACCGGTGATTTTTGCCGATGCCGAATTAAAAAGAGACACCCCGGTTCGCCCGCTGAACGCCCTATTACAGGCACCTTACGCAAATGATTGCGAACCGATCGCAAGAAAACGTTTTCGCGAGGTTGAACAGCTTCTTTCATGGCTGTTACAATACGCGCCGTCACGCCTGACTGGCACAGGTGCTTGTGTGTTTGCAGAATTCGACTCCGAGCCCGCCGCTCTTCAGGTGTTAAATCAAGCCCCGGCCTGGTTGCGTGGATTTGTAGCGCGTGGCGTTAACGTCTCACCACTACATCGCATCCGTTCTGGGCAGTTTGAGCCGTAGCTCAACGTGTCGTTGCGCAGGGTCGTCTACCTGGCCCTGTCATCTCTGCGCTGCTCTGCAGTTCAAGTTAGTTTTACACACCCGTATGTATATTGCGTCGGCGTCGCCAACTGCCCCTTGGCGAAGACCGTATGACAATATCTTCTCTGGACGCATGCTGAGGTTCTTCTCGTGCCTGATATGAAGCTTTTTGCTGGTAACGCCACCCCGGAACTAGCACAACGTATTGCCAACCGTTTGTACACCAGCCTTGGTGACGCCGCTGTAGGTCGTTTTAGCGACGGCGAAGTGAGCGTGCAAATCAACGAAAATGTACGCGGCGGTGATATTTTCATCATCCAGTCCACCTGTGCACCCACCAACGACAACCTGATGGAACTGGTTGTTATGGTTGATGCCCTGCGTCGCGCCTCCGCAGGTCGTATTACTGCTGTAATTCCTTACTTCGGCTATGCCCGCCAGGATCGCCGCGTGCGTTCTGCGCGTGTGCCAATCACTGCCAAAGTTGTTGCCGACTTCCTCTCCAGCGTAGGGGTTGACCGCGTATTGACAGTCGATCTGCATGCCGAGCAGATCCAAGGTTTCTTCGATGTCCCGGTAGATAACGTATTCGGTAGCCCGATCCTGTTGGAAGACATGTTGCAACAGAACCTGGAAAACCCGATCGTGGTTTCCCCAGATATCGGTGGTGTCGTGCGCGCCCGCGCGATCGCCAAACTGCTTAACGATACCGACATGGCCATCATTGATAAACGTCGCCCTCGCGCAAACGTTTCTCAGGTGATGCATATTATCGGGGACGTGGCAGGCCGTGACTGCGTACTGGTCGATGACATGATCGATACCGGTGGTACCTTGTGTAAAGCAGCCGAAGCGTTGAAAGAACGCGGTGCCAAGCGCGTATTTGCCTACGCCACGCACCCGATCTTCTCCGGTAACGCCGTGGATAACATCAGGAACTCGGTGATTGATGAAGTGATCGTTTGTGACACTATTCCGCTGTCAGCAGAAATCAAGGCGTTGAAAAACGTGCGTACTCTGACCTTGTCCGGTATGTTGGCTGAAGCTATCCGCCGTATCAGCAATGAAGAGTCAATTTCCGCGATGTTCGAACATTAATCTCTTCTCTGGCGCGGTTTATCTCCACTGCGCCAGGTTGTTCGGGTGAACATCCCTGAAAATAAAAAACCCGTTGAAGCGCGAGCAACAACGGGTTTTTTACGGGATGTGGGACATAACCTTAAACCTTATACGGCCAGACTCCCTTGCCTTTGTTCGCCAGATCCTTGGTTGTGGTTAATCAATGTGACGGGCGGCGCGGGTTGTTTTGGCAGCGTTTATCAAAGTGTTTTGCCCACCAATAACGATCTGCTACCCGCTCGCGCCCACCAATACGTGCACCGGCCAGCCACAACAAGGCGCCGATAAAGATACTCATGATGGCGCCGTGGGCAAAGAACTGCGGCAAATTGAACTGTGATACTTCAGCCAGGATAGAGTATCCCACCCCGCCAACCATTACCACCATACCCATTCCCATTAAAACGTTGCCAATGACCTCAGCGTTTTTACGTTTCATATGCCACCTCCAGAGTGCCATGTGCCAATAGAGGGAAAACCCTAACTCGTTATCCCACTTTGATTAGTTAAGTATAGTCATTATTTCAGCATGGGTATTGCGTGACCGATCACAAATGGCAACTAAAGGCTGACAATTCTTTACTTTATGTTAAAAGTTAGCGAGATAACTGAATTATTTTACTAATGTATTATTCATTTTTCAGCTATTAACGGGGGACACCAGATTTTTGTCATTCTGCACTCAGGCAGGTACACTAACGGCCTATAAATTTCGAGCTGTGCCGCTGTGAAACCTCAGGCGATCGCAACCTGGAAGGCAACGGGCACGCCCTTTCCATTTTTCTAGCATAGTGAATCTCTTGTGAGCAGTATCAAACTGATTGTTGGCCTCGCCAACCCGGGCGCAGAGTATGCCCAGACACGGCACAATGCCGGCGCATGGTATGTTGACCTACTGGCGCAACGCCACAACCAACAGCTGAAGGAAGAGAGTAAGTTCTTCGGTTACACCGCACGCCTGAATCTGGCCGGTAACGACGTTCGGCTGCTGGTTCCTACCACCTTTATGAACCTGAGTGGTAAAGCCGTTGGCGCTTTGGCTACCTTCTACCGCATTCTGCCGGAAGAGATCCTGGTAGCCCACGATGAGTTGGATCTGCCACCGGGAGTGGCGAAACTCAAATTAGGCGGCAGCAACGGTGGCCACAATGGCCTGAAGGATATCCAGAGCAAGCTGGGCAATAACCCGAACTTTTATCGCTTGCGCATTGGCATCGGCCACCCAGGTGATAAAAACAAGGTGGTAGGCTTTGTGCTGGGTAAGCCGCCAGCATCAGAGCAAACGCTGATTGATGATGCCATCGATGAGTCGTTACGTTGCACAGAGATCTTGCTGAAGGAAGGTATGACTAAAGCCATGAATCGTTTGCATGCGTTTAAAGCGACTAGCTAAGCGGTTAGGCCAAGTGATGTGATTTTCACTTGCTTGGCCTGCTACTTATCGGGCAATAGCGGCACAGTTTACGAGTACAGTTTGGCTGCACGCTGTTTTGCGCAACAACATCAACGACCTCTGACGTGGTTTTCTTTTTCTTTTTCAAATCCACACTTGCAGCAAAAAAAGGCCGCTCAATCAGGCTCTTCCTCCGCTCGTTGCGGAAATGAATAATAAAAGAAATAACCGAAAGTAATAATAAAATCGGTGCAGAAAGCACATCAATCCCATTCATGGAATAAATTCCTCCTTGAATTAAAATGGCACAACCAATAAGACGCGGATAATATCTTAAAAAAATACGCCCAACAATACTTGCAGATAAATTTATCTTTATCTTCCTTAAACTACCTCAATATAATTAAGAAATTACTTATATTTACATAGAAACATCCTATGCCATTTACAGGATGTTTCCATTAATAATTAACAGATAATTCTTATAAAACAAAAGGCAATTACAATCACTTATTAAATAAATTAACTATTTAGACTCAATACAAAGAATAATCCCATAAAATAAAAAAGCCAATAAAAACAAAGAAATGCACATCAGCCCTATTGATGGTCATGCCTAAAAAACGAAATAATGATTAAATAATCATCATATTTAAAGCAAAAGCCAGCTTAAAATTAATGAGTTTTTCCTAGCCTGGCTAGATAGCCCAACATAAGATAAGTAACATCTTACGGTTTAACGTTCGGTAACTCTTTATCCGCTGAAATCCGCCAGATTTTATTATGATATGTTGCCACGTTGTTTCATTGGGTGAGGAAAATCCAAGAATAACCCTATGCAAAAAGTGCCTTTACGATCAAACATACATTTAAAATGAAATATTAACTCACTTTTATTACTAAATATCTGATAACAAATACCCGGAATAATCTTCGATAGTAGTGTTCCATGTCCTATTGCCAGATGTGTTCAAGTTAGATCTGTACCTTGCCTGCAGAACACCTCTATCGACGTTAAATTGACCCGGTCCGGGCGTTAGCAGCCGTTAAGGAACACCTCGGGTGATAGCGCCAGCAACGGGCAGATCGAGATAACTGCCCATTACGTGTATAATAGGGGGATAATTTCGTCCTTTATGCAGCAGGCTAATGTTAACCTGTTGATAGTCAAGATATTTAAGGTGATATAAACATGGGATTCAAATGCGGTATCGTCGGTCTGCCTAACGTTGGCAAATCCACCCTGTTCAATGCGTTGACCAAAGCGGGTATTGAAGCGGCTAACTTCCCGTTCTGCACTATTGAACCCAATACCGGCGTGGTACCGATGCCCGATGCACGTCTGGATCAACTGGCCGAGATCGTCAAGCCGCAACGCATTCTGCCCACCACTATGGAATTCGTTGATATCGCAGGCCTGGTAAAAGGGGCTTCCAAAGGCGAAGGCCTGGGTAACCAGTTCCTGACCAACATCCGTGAAACCGAAGCCATCGGCCACGTGGTGCGCTGCTTTGAGAATGACAACATCATTCACGTGAATAACAAAGTGGATCCGGCAGACGATATCGACGTCATCAACACCGAGTTGGCGCTGTCCGATCTTGATACCTGCGAACGCGCCATTCACCGTGTGCAGAAGAAAGCCAAAGGCGGCGATAAAGATGCAAAAGCCGAATTGGCCGCACTGGAAAAATGCCTGCCACAGTTGGAAAACGCCGGTATGCTGCGTGCACTGAATCTGACTGCTGAAGATAAAGCCGCGATCCGCTACTTGAGCTTCCTGACCCTGAAGCCGACCATGTACATTGCCAACGTCAACGAAGACGGTTTTGAGAACAACCCGTATCTGGATGTTGTACGCAAGATTGCTGCCGAAGAAGGTTCCGTGGTGGTTGCGGTTTGCGCCGCTGTTGAATCCGACATCGCAGAGCTGGAAGATGAAGACCGCGCCGAATTTATGGCAGAGTTGGGGCTGGAAGAACCCGGTCTGAACCGCGTGATCCGCGCAGGTTACGAATTGCTCAATCTGCAAACCTACTTTACCGCTGGCGTAAAAGAAGTGCGTGCCTGGACCATCCCGGTTGGCGCTACTGCACCGCAAGCGGCCGGTAAAATCCATACCGACTTTGAAAAAGGCTTTATCCGCGCCCAGACCATCGCCTTTGAAGACTTTATCACCTATAAGGGTGAGCAAGGTGCCAAAGAGGCCGGCAAGATGCGTTCCGAAGGGAAAGACTACGTCGTTAAAGATGGCGATGTGATGAACTTCTTGTTTAACGTCTAAATGATGTCACTCATCTCATAGCATCTCAGTATGATTTATGAAGACTAAGTAAAGCACTGAAAATCCACGCACTGCGTGGATTTTTTTGTTATTTGCACTGTCTCTACCATGTTGAAAGCAGGCAGTCCACGCCGAACGCCCCGCTCATAGCAAAAAAGCCATGCGCTTTAACCCCCTATCCTTGCGCTTCGCCAAGCGTTAACTAGACTACTTTAAGGAAAACGACTTGCTCTCTTAGGGCGAAGTCACCACCTTCCCTGGCCCTTCTCATCGGGAGAAGAGGTGCCACGCCAGACATTGGGTAAGAATCAAAAGAGAGCATGCCGTGAGTACCAACTATGAAGTGTTGTTCAATAGCAGTTACGATCGGATCACCGCCAAAGATCAGGGCGACCTGTTTTTCTCTCATTTCTACCGATTGTTCATTGAAAGTACGCAAGAGCTGAACATTCAGCCCACGCCCGAACATCAGCAAGCGCACAAAAAAATCATCTACAAATCCTTTTTTTATATGCTTTCGGTTGCCACCACCCACATCGTGGCCGACTATCTGGAACATGTGGCGCGGGAACAGAGTTCACAAGGTTTGAATCTGCCCGCCTCTGTTTTTGCCTACTGGCGGCGGGCGGTCTTGCAAACGGTGCGGGATCTCGACCCGGAATGTGATGAAGAAGTGCTTACCGCCTGGGCAATTTTTATGGCGCCGGGGTTGGAGTTCATGAGGCGACAGGCTGAGTTGCACCATGACGCCGATCAAGGCAGTAAAAATGAACGCTAACAGCATGTCTGGCCCAAATAGTCATTTTATTCAGGCGGTAGAAAACTCCCGCATCGGCATTTGGGATTGGGAATGCGCCCAAGATCTATGGCAGGTCAATGACGCCTTGTTATTACTGCTAGGGGTTAGCTGTGAGAGTGATGAGTTTTCCTCCTCGCTTTGGCAACAAGTCATTCACCCCGATGATTTACCACTGGTTCTGCGCTGCCTCCATGAAGCCAATAAAACGGTATTGCCTGTTTTTGACTGTGAAGTACGCGTCAGGCACAGCAATGGCGACGAGCGCTGGGTACTGATCCAAGGGCAAATCATCAGCGTCAGTATCAAAGGGGAAGTACAGCGAGTCATTGGGACTTTGCAGGACATCACCGAGCGTAAGGACGCGGAAGCCTCGTCCCAGCAGGCCGTTGCATTAGCCCACGCCGCCAACCAGGCCAAGAGTGAATTCCTGGCCAATATGAGCCATGAAATCCGCACGCCAATGAATGGGATCCTGGGCATGTCTCAATTGTGCCTGGAAACCAATCTTAATAAAGAACAACGTGATTACATCAACATGGTGTATTCCTCCGCTCGTGCCCTGCTAAAGATCATCGACGATATTCTCGACTTTTCGAAAATAGAGGCGGGGAAAATCAGCCTGGAGTTTGAGGACTTTTCCCTGCGGCAGCTAATCCATGAAATTACCCGCCCCTTGATGCCTAAATTTTCCGAAAAAGGGATTGAGCTACTGGTAGACATTCATCCAGATGTACCTACTATTCTGCACAGCGATGCCCTGCGTTTACGGCAGATCGTGACCAATCTGATTGGCAATGCCCTAAAATTTACCCATACCGGCGAAGTGGTATTGCAGATCGCGCCCTCACACACACACCCGAATATGCTGACATTCAGCATTATCGACACCGGGATCGGTATTGCCGAAGATAAACAGACGGTTATCTTCGAATCATTCAGCCAGGCAGACAGTTCAACCACCCGCAAATACGGCGGTACCGGATTAGGGTTAACCATTTCGGCCCGACTGGTGGCCATGATGGGCGGCAAGTTACAGGTTTCCAGCCAGCCTGGTCACGGTAGCCGCTTCTATTTTTCTTTACCTAATACCCTCTCCTCCGCCCGAACGGTAACAATGTTGCCAGCCAGGCTAAAAGGGATGAACGTATTGGTAGTGGATGATAATGAAACCAACCTAAGGTTACTGTTTGACATGCTGCGCAATGTCGGGCTCAAGCCACAAACGGTCAACTCTGGCCAGGCAGCACTGGAGTTGATGGCTACGGGCCAGCGTTTTCCGCTGATCCTGCTGGATTCGCAAATGCCAGAGATGGATGGCATGGCTCTGGCCCTAGAGATCATGTCAACGCCGGAGCTGCGTCAAAGTAAATTGATCATGCTCAGTTCAATGGGTAACCGAATAGACACCGGCGTATTGCGCAAGGTAGGCGTTTCGGGCTTTTTAACCAAGCCCATTGATGCCAACGAGTTACTAGAAACCATCACTGCCACCTTTATTCCGCAAGAAATGATCGCTCCGGAGTCCACGGTTGAAACACCACCACCGGCTACAGGTAATGGGATACGCATTCTGGTAGCGGAAGATAATCTGATCAATCAACAGTTGGCGATCAACTTTACCCGTAAGTTGGGTCATACCTGCGATGTGGTGGGCAATGGCAAACTGGCGTTGCAAAAGTTGCAGCAAGACGACTACGAACTGGTGTTGATGGACCTGCAAATGCCGGAAATGGATGGAATCGAAGCGGTAAAACTCCTTCGTGCGGGTGAGCAACAATCAGGCCTGCATTTGCCCATTATTGCCATGACCGCGCATGCGATGAAAGGCGATCGTGAAAGATGCCTGGCTCAGGGATTCGACGGCTATATCAGCAAACCCATTCTGTTGGATAATCTTGCCAGCGAAATCCAGCGGGCACTTAATGCGGCTCAGGTATGCCCAGAGGAAGAGATCTTCGACTACGTTCAGTCGCTGGCACAGTTAGGTGATGACAAGGCCTTATTTAACGAGTTGGTGACGATCTTTTTAGAGGAACTTCCCTCTTTGACAAATGCGCTGCATACCGCCATAGAGGCACAAGATGTTGAAGCCATCCGGCGAAGCGCCCATCGGCTAAAAGGAGAGTGCCTCCACTTTGTTTGCCAGCCCCTGGAAAGCAGGCTTGGGAATATCGAACAGGCTGCGGCATTAGCTGATTTGGCTGAGATCACTGCTCAATATCGCGGTGTGGATGAATTATGTCAGCATCTGCAAACTTCCCTCGCTGCTGCAAGGGAAGTCTCATAACTGCTGCCAAGCTGCCCTACAATAGGCTCTTACTCAGCGTCAACCGATTGCGACCATTGACCGATTCATACTGCACTTTGTCCATCACGGACTGAATCAATATCAGCCCCATCCCACCTTCCGGCCAACTGGTTTGATCTAGAGGGTCTGGAGCAAGATCTGGCGGCTGCGCCCATTGATGCAAAATGTTATCCGGGATGGGTGAACCTGGATCCGACAGCGTCAGAGTCAGATGATGGCCCTCATTCGCCAAGTCAATCATGATATTCTGCGTATCGTCATAATTCACCGCATGCCTGACAATATTGGTAAATGCCTCACTCAAGGCCAAATCGAGCTGATAAACCAGGGCGGGATCCAGCGAAAACGGTTCAACAAAGCCATACAGCTCGTTGCTCAGCTGCGCGAGGCTGTTCAATGATGCCGGTAAACACAGCGTGGCGTTGGCAATTATCATATGACATTCCCTCGGCGCAAAACCAGACTCAGCGCAGCATGAGCTTCAATGCCGCAGCACGATCGCTGCCTATAATGAAAATTCGATCCATACGCGTCAGCTTGAACATATTCTGAATGTTGCTGTTCAAGGCGTAGAGTGCCAGATCCCCGCGGCCACTTAATGTCTTGAGGATGGATACCAGCGCCCCCAGGCAACTGCTGTCGATAAACTCAACATGGCTGAAATCCAGTAGGATGTTGTTTTTACCCTGCTGAATAAAAGACAATATTTCCTGTTTGAATACCACCGCGACAGACGCATCAAGGCGACGGACCAGAGGAGCAATAATTTCTACGCCACTCTCAGACTGGATCTCAAAGTTCATAACGACTCCTTTTTCACAATGTCTTAGTTGTTCTGGTCTAGCGAAAGTTACTACGCGATACGATCTATTGCCATCAGCGAAATATCATCCGCAAAGGGTTGAGACGGCCTTACGGGTGTTTTTTGCACCGGCTCATCTTCATCACAGCGCCAGGCATTCAACGCATTCTCCACCCTGGCAAATACTTGCTCCTTCGCCAAATGTCGGCTTTCACTCAGTAATGTCTGTAAACGCCGATCGCCGTAGAGCTCCTGACGCTGACCTTCACATTCAACGATCCCGTCGCTGTAAAGATAGAGCCGATCCCCGATCTCCAGCATAAAATCGCTATCTTCATATTCTGCTTCCTCGAACAACCCCACAGGCATCCCCCCATCACCAACGCAAGATAACTCGCCGTCTGCGCGGATGATAAACGGCGTCGGATGCCCGGCCTGGCAAAGAGTACCCTTGCCATTACTGATATCGATGACGCCATAAATCAACGTGTAGTAACTGCTGATCTGCTCATTATCCAGGCAAAAGCGCTGATTCAGTTCCCCGACTACACGGTGTGGTGACACAGGAACCCTCTCCCCCTCGGCCGAGTGCTCCAATAACAAATGACTGCTGATCCGGCCCGCCATAAACTCACGTGAAACTGCCAGTGACAGCATGGCGGCACTTACGCCATGTCCGGCAACGTCTACGCTAAAAAAAGCGATATGGCGCTCCCCCAACGGGAAGTAGTTTAATAAATCCCCCGACACATAAGCCGAAGGTAAAAACATCCAGTCAAATTCGAACCCTGCTAACACCAGGTTATGGGCGGGTAAGAAACTGTGTTGCAGCTTGGCAGCGACTTGCAGATCGGACTCTATTTGCTGATAGGCATAAGAGAGCTTTTCATTACGTGCTGCCAGCGTGCTTTCGAGCGACAGCACACGCTCCGCCGCGTGCAACCTGGCACGCAGCTGGCTTTGATTCACCGGTTTTGATAAAAAATCATCGGCACCCGACTCCATCCCCGTCAACAGATCCTCAAGAGACTGCCGGGCCGTCACCAGAATGACATAGATGTAATGGCCAAAATCGCCACTGCGGATAGCCTGGCACAGAGCGACTCCGTCCATGACCGGCATTTCCCAGTCGCTGATGACGATATGGATCGGCCGTTGGGTTAATTTTTTCAACGCCTGCTGACCATCTTCTGCCTCACAGACGCTAAATCCCCATTTCGTCAGGGCTGCAACCATCAGATGCCGATAACTCTTTGAATCATCTACAATCAGCACGGTCACTGGCAGTGTCTCAGAAGGCTGACCGAGGGTAAGCGGTTCCATACGTCATGATCCTATGTTCAACTCAGGTTGAAGTAACCCTGAAGGAGGCCAGATCTATTGTGATCCCCTTAACAAGGGATCCCCCAGATTTCGTTAGCATACCCCTTGATAGTTCGATCGCTTGAGAAGCCCCCCATGCCAGCAATGTTCAACAGCGTCCGCTGGTGCCACAACTGGGGTTGGGAAAAATCATGCAGTGCCTGATGCTGGGCCTGGCGATAACTGTCAAAATCCAGCAAATGGCAGTAGTGATCGCCCTCTGTCAGCATGCGGTAAATCGGCTGAAAAAGTGACTTGTCCAGGTTGAAGTGGCCTGATACCAAGGCATCGACAGCCTGTCTGATTGCCGGATCATTCTGGTAGGCCTGGTTATGGGAACCCGCCTGCCGATGAGTGTTGATTTCAGCCGCATCGGCACCAAACAGATAGAAATTATCGGCCCCCACCGCGTCACGAATTTCTATATTGGCGCCGTCCATCGTGCCGATGGTCAGGGCCCCGTTCATGGCAAACTTCATGTTACTGGTGCCCGAAGCTTCTGTGCCAGCCGTTGAGATCTGTTCTGAAAGATCGGTGGCAGGAATGATATGTTCGGCCAAGGAGACCTTATAATCTTCCAGAAACAGCACGTTGAGCTGCCCTTTGACACGCGGATCGTTATTCACCGTCCTTGCCACTTCATTAATCAACTGAATAATCAGCTTGGCCATGGCATAGCCTGGCGCGGCTTTGCCTGAGAACAGGTGGACCTTTGGCTGTATCAAGGCATTGCCAGACTCAACAATCCCCAGATACAGGTGAATAACGTGCAGAATATTCAGCAATTGCCTTTTATATTCATGGATACGCTTCACCTGGCTGTCAAACAGGGATAGCGGATCGACTTTTATCCCCTGATGAGCAGTGATAAGCCGACAAAGCGCCTCTTTGTTATGCCGCTTAATGCTCTGGATCTCCTCTAGGGCTGCGCTGTCCTTGGCTAATTTTTTCAATTGCTGCAATTTATCAAGATCGGTAACCCAATCAGGGGTTAACTGGCGGGACAAAAATTCGGCCAGTTTCGGGTTGGCTTGCTGGATCCACCGCCTTGGCGTGACTCCGTTAGTTTGGTTGGTGAATTTTTCCGGGGTGATAAAATAAAAGTGAGGAACCAACTGCTGTTTAATCAGTTCGGAGTGCAATTTAGCTACGCCATTCACTTTATGGCTGCCGACAATGGCCAAATTGGCCATACGGATTTTTTTCTCAGGCCCCTCTTCAAACAACGAGAGTGAAACCAGTAACTCCGGTTTGTCTGGCCATTTCTGAGCTATCTCTGCCAGGAACCGATGGTTGATTTCGTAGATAATCTGCAGGTGGCGCGGTAACAACTTCTCAAATAGTGCAACAGGCCAGGTTTCTAACGCTTCTGGCATCAACGTGTGGTTGGTAAACGCGCACGTTTTTTGTGTGATGCTCCAGGCAATCTCCCAATCCAGGCGATACTCATCCACTAGCATACGCATCATCTCAACGATGGTCAGTGCCGGATGGGTATCATTTAACTGGATGGCAACCGCATCGGGCAATGCGGTGATGTCTTCCGAGCGCTGAGCATATTCGTGCAAAATATCGCGTAAGGTACAGGCAACCAAAAAATACTCTTGCGTCAGACGTAATTCCTTCCCTGACTGAATCTCATCGGCCGGGTAAAGTATTTTAGAGATGTTCTCTGACGCTATTTTCTGGCTAACTGCACGCAGGTAGTCACCACGGTTAAATATATGAACATCAAATGAGTCTGAAGCGCTCGCGCTGTATAAGCGCAGTTTATTTACCGTATTGCCACCATAGCCGGTGACAAAGTAGTCGTGTGGGACGCCAACAATAACCTTCCAGTCCATCCACATAGGATTGTAGTTGCCATCAATATCTTCGCTCTCTTCGATGTGGCCACCGATGGGGATTAGCATCACTTGTGAGGGGTGATCAATCAACCAGGGAGAATGGGTGCTGTGCCAGTCATCCGGTTGTTCAACCTGCTTGCCATTCTGTATGGATTGTTTAAACAGACCATACTCATATTTGATGCCATGACCTGAAGCGGCAATATCCAACGTGGCCATCGAATCGATAAAACAGGCGGCCAGTCGGCCTAATCCTCCATTGCCCAGTGCGGCATCGGGTTCCTGGATGGTAATATTCTCAAAATTAAAGCCTAATTCATTCACTGCCTGTTCTACACAGGACAACAATCCCAGATTCATCAGGTTATTACGCAACGACTGGCCAAGTAAGAACTCCATCGACAAATAGTAAAGTCGCTTAGTTTTTGCCTCTTGCTGACAACGTTTGGTATTGAAAAAGCTATCCAGCTGGTAATCCCGCAGGGTCAAAGCCAACGCATTAAAGATATCCGCAGGGGTAGCATCCTTGAGCTCCAAACATAAGTCGTATCTCAGCTTATTGATTAAGCTACTTTTTATCTCTTCAACCCCAGGCATTTCAACACGTTTCTGTATAGTCTTCATGTTAATCCCTAAAAAAGTCAGCTATCTGAATGGTTAACTCAGATACGAGAAAATGAATAGCGGTCGGCATTTCTCTGCCAAGTGTAGACGGTTTTTCGGTTATTTGAGAGGAAATTGCCAAATATCAAGTTTAAATAATTCAAACGCCTATGCGATAGTGCTCTAGATCTGAGAACCCGCAGGGTGATACCCTGCCGTTCTTTATACCCAATTAACTTGAAGAGACTGTTTTTTTAACGCCTGAAAAGGGTTATTGAGTCGCGGAGTGTAATACAGGTGCTGAATACGTTTAAACCCACGCAACTGAGTGGGCTTTCATTTCCTACTTTTTAAATAAAATGCCCTAATTCCAGCGATACACTCCAGGTATCGGACTTTTACTTTTGGCATGACGCCCGCTGAGATCTGAGTTCGACTTAGAAGGATCAGCGCTGCCATAGCTCAGCTATCATGCCGATCCCCTCACAGCTTCGTGTACCGCGTTCACAATGGTTCAATCCTGAGTAAAAACTACGGGGCTGGCACTACGCCCTGGATTTCGCCGCTATAGCCGGTACGGGAAATCGCCGTCAGCAATAGCTGATTATCAAACCCCTCGGGCACAATCACTTCTGCCTGGTGCGTTTTCAGTGAGGCTTTGGCCTTAATCACCCCATCAGTAGAGCGCAACGCTTTATTGATGGAGATGACGCACAGTGAGCAGGTCATGGCTTTGATATCAATCGTGACTTTCTGGTTCTCCGCCCATAACCGCGGCGCAATCAACACCAGAGCCAGCAGCAGCAAAATGCGCTTTTTCATTCCATCATTTCCCAAATCCAAGGTAATACGTAGGGGTAGGTCATCAACGCCAACAGCAACGGTACCGACAGCCAGTAAAGCCAAATCAGTACCCGACGGCTGACGACGTTCACGCAGACCGGGCGTGGCGACAGATAAAGCCGCCAAAATCCTCGCAGCATCAACCCGATAGCCACAATAATCATGGGCCACTGTAACCAGGATAGCGCCGGGATCCCCGTCAGCCCGGCAGCCGAGATACCAAACACCAGATACAACAACGGCCCGAGACAACAGAGTGTCGATGCTGCGGCGGCAAGCAAAGCCGCCAGCAGCGTCACTACGCTGCCCTTAACGCTGTTCGACAGAGACATAGTCATAGCTGAATTCGGCCGGATCGTAGAAGTTTAACGGGTCGCCATCCACTTCAGCATAGGGGTAACCAAAGTTATTGAGGTCACCCTGCTCTGCCTCTGGCGAAAGCGCGAAATCACGGGAGTAGTTAAAACCAACCCAGTTCATTTCCCAGTTACCGAACAGGTAATCGTTGACGGCTTCAACGGCGGCATCGCCGTTTTCTTTTTTCTCGGTCAGACGCATTTTAGTGACGTCGGCCGGATCGGCTGGCAACCAGCCGAAACCTGCCAGCCAGAACATCGCCCGGCAATGCTGCCCACCGCTGACTTTTGCCACGCCTTGTTCATCAGCGCTGCCAAATGCCTTCTTCGAATAGTTCCCCAGCTTGCGGGATGCGCCGAGGCGAATACCAAACATCTCACGCGCGGGGATCCCGCTGGCACGGCACAACGCGACGAACACGGAGTTGATATCGGTACATTTTCCGCCCAGCTTACCGGCCTTAAGGATTTGCCCCACATCACCGGTCCCGCAGCCAATCACCGCATCGTCTCGATGCATATGGGTTCTTACCCATTCATGAATGAGCCGCGCCTGCTGTAAAGGCGATTTCTCGTCGCCGACGATCTTCAACGCCGTTTCTTTCACCACACCGTCTACCGGGATATGCGGGGTCGCATTCAGATAGGGTTGTATCTCTGCGGGGAACACCAGATCGGTTTGCGGGAGGTGCCATTCGGCCAGTTGGTTGCTCTTCAGCGGTTCCCAGTCCAAGGTTTCAATCAGCATTTCCACCTTGAGTTCCATCGGGCCTTTGGAGTCCGGCCAGGAAGCAAACAACGTTTTGGCTGCGTAGGTATTATTTGCCGTGAGGTAGGCCTGCTGATAGTTGCCAGAAAAAGAAATGTGCTTCAGTTGCTGAAAGGCGGTGTCCATGGGGACCGGGATCCACAGATTGGCCTTACCTTCCGAGCCTGCTGGCGCTTTCAGTTGATACGTTTGAGTCATCACAAAACGCCTTCTGCTATCCACGCAGGTTGACGCAGGGATATCCGTTTTCCGCGACTCAGACCAGACCGGGCTTATCAGCCCAAAAGAAGATAACGCAGCAGCACCCTTGAGAAAATTACGCCTTTCCATCACCGTTCCTTTTTATTGTCAGATAACGCCAAAGCCTTGCCCACCGCCTTTGGGAGGGGCGATAGTATGCACCCTCACAGCACAAAACGACATACCGCTTACACGAAAAAACATCAGGGAATATACGGTAAACGGCATGCAGGAAAGCGGAGACGTATCAAGAATAATAAAAATACGCTACGAAACGAATGATCGAGCAAGAGGCGGGATTACTCCCACCGTCCTTGCAACAAGAATATTATACGATGAACCGATTCACTAATTTGGTCATCGCTGCCGCTTGGTTATCCAGTACCTGACTGGCACTGGCCGCTTGGGAAACCAAAGCCGCATTTTGCTGTGTGACTTGTTCAAGTTGATTCAAAGCCAGATGAACCTGCCCCACCCCCAATGATTGTTCGTTGGCGGCTTGAGCGATATCGCTAACATATTGCTTCATCAGTCCTGAATTATCTGCTGCCGCCTTTAGTGCGACCCCAGAAGCCGAAACCCGGGCGACGCCTTCCGCAATTTTTTCCATATTTTGATTAACCAGCTCCCGGATCTGGCTCGCCTCTTTAGCACAACGTTGAGATAAGTTACGCACCTCACTCGCTACCACCGCAAATCCCCTTCCAGACTCGCCAGCTCGAGCAGCTTCTACCGCAGCATTGAGCGCCAATAAATTAGTCTGAAAAGAAATGTCGTCAATAGAGGCCACGATACGTGCAATCTGCTCGCTAGAATTACGGATCTCCGTCATGCTCTGGCTGGCTTCATTCGCCACGTGATTCGCCTGCATGACATCGCGCTCCATTGCCAGCGTGAGTTGTTCCGCTTCGCGGGCGTTATCTGCAGTCTGGGAGATCGCCGTGGACATTTGTTCCATACTTGCCGCAGTTTCAACGATAGATGCCGCCTGTTCATCAGTACGTTGCGCCAAATCCTGATTACCAGCGGCGATATCACTGCTTGCATGGTGAAGGATCTCTGAGCCGGATTTAATCTCTTTAACAATATGCTGAATATTTTCAATGGATTGATTATAGGCATGATTCAGTGCTGACAACTCATCACTACCCGGCACGCTGAGGCGTTGGGTCAAATCACCCTCCATTTCACCAATCGTTTTCAACGTTCCTTGCAGTTGCAGATGGATACTCCGCGCAACGACAATGGCTATCGCCAAGGCCACGGCCAGAGAAAGAAGGCTGATGCACAGAAAAGTCATCCATTCGCTACGTGCCGTACGTGACAACTCTGCCGCATGCTTTTGTAACGTGTCAGCGGTTTGATTCTCTAGTTGACGCAGCACTTCAATGCGCACAGTCTGAGCCTTAAACCAATCGGTAGGATTGACCTTGAATCCACCAGTTGCCACTTTATCGAGCGCTATCTCACGATACTTTAGGGCATCAGTTGCCGATGTAGAGCGTAATGCGCCATCAAGCGCCACCGCCTGCTCCGCGGTGCTGAAGCGACGAGTCGCAGAAAGCCAGGCCTCTTGTTTTCCCACCACATCACTCAACTGGCGGAATTGCCCATCACCAAAACGATCGCTAGAGAAAACACCCGAGAGTAATGCTCGCTCTATTCCCGACTGTTCTTTCAGGTTAAGCAGGCTGTAATACGCTGACAATTCCTGGCCAATTTTGCCCGATGTCGTCAAATGCCCAATACCGCCAACAAAATCCAGCACCTGGGAGATAGTCTTGGTATAGAAACCAATAGCTTGTGGCGCCGCACTCTTTAAATTGCTGACGTTATTACGCACCTCGCTCAGTAACTGGGTTTGGTCGTTAAATAACTGAATCGCCGATGTATCAATCCCTTCCAATGCACTGCTATCCGTTTTGGATAACAGTTGGCTAAATTTTGCCATAGCCGCATCTGTCAGTTTACGTTGATCTGCTAGTTCAGTGCGAAACTGCCCACCGCCAGAGCCCAGGTAACCTGCGCTCATACCACGCTCTTTTTGCAGCTCATGCACGACATCCCCTGCACCACGCGCAATTGCCGTTAACTGAACGATGGCATCCATCTGACGTTCGGTATGGATACGGGTTTTCATACCCGACCCGGCAAACCAGCATAAAGCCAGTAGCAGTGGAAACAGAGCAATGAAAAGCTTCATTCTCATCGATATACGGTAGATCCCTAACATCCGGTTTCGTCCTATTTAGGTGACAACATCAATAGAACAGCTATCGGCCTGCTTTAAGCACCCTTTAACCACAATGATAGAATTGTTATTATTACATTGATAAATATCATTATTTTTATTAATGCATGAGGACTGCCAATACGCCCCCCAGCGTTGTTCTACCACTTCATCCTCACTTCACACAGCCCCGATAAAATCGCCAGATTCTAACTTCGAGGGATTGAACGTGATTTTTACCAAACGCCTGTGGGCAATTCTGTTTCTCACCATCGGCCTGATGACCGTGTTGGTCAGCCAAGCTCGCGAGCTACCTGCCGTGCAGGATGGTGACATCATTTTCCACACTTCCCGCTCGGCACAGAGCCTGGCGATACAGCAGGCCACCGGCTCGCGTTACAGCCACATGGGTATCATTCTGTTGCGTGATGGCAAGCCTTACGTATTTGAAGCAGTATCGACGGTGAAATACACGCCGCTGGCCGCCTGGATCGATCGGGGAGAGAAAAAGCATTTTGTCGTCAAACGTCTGAAGAACGCTGAGCAAATGATGACGCCGTCCACGCAGCTAAAAATACGCCAGCAGGCCAAAAGCTTTGCCGGGAAGCCCTACGACATGCAGTTTTCCTGGTCAGATGAGAGGTTATATTGCTCAGAGTTGGTGTGGAAGATTTACGATCGCGCACTAGGGATACAAATCGGCAAGCTGCAAAAAGTGCGTGAATTTAACTTTGGTGCTCCTGCCGTGCAGCAGAAACTGAAGGAGCGCTACGGAACGCAAATCCCGTGGGATGAGTCGGTTATTTCGCCGAAGGCGATGTTTGAATCACCGCTGTTGGTCACGGTGATCGCGAATTAATCTACGGTGACGTCCCCCATCCACATGGATGGGGGACAACATGTGCTACATATTAGCTCAGCACCAGACGCTAGCCCCCGCGTCCTTTGGGTACACAAAAAACAGGCTAGCTTGCGTCCTGCACCCGCAACTCCACCTCATGGGCTTCATCCGCCTGCGGGATCTCCAATTTACCCAGCATCCGCGCCATTGCCTCAGCAGGTACGCTGTATTCCCGCTCGGCATTCTGCCGCTGCCACTGGGCATACGGTACTTCCAGGTAAACAATCTTCACCCTTGCGCCATAGGCGGTAAACAACTCAACCAACTGGCTACGCAACTGCCTGGTAATATTGGTAGCATTCCAGACAAAAGGTTCACCCCGCCGTAGCAGCGTTTTTGCCTGCGACTTGGCCTGCTGCACGACCCAGCCGGTCGCGTTCTTGTCGGTAGGAGACAACCTGTGTTGCCGGCGGATGTTGTCCAGGCTGATAACCTCAAGCCCAGCCGCATGCTGCGCGATATAGCGATCTTTACCCATTCCTGGCAGCGCACACAGTAACGTCACCTCGCTCTGAAATTGCTCATAAGGAACAAAATCCACGCTAGCCTGCAGATGCGTCAAATAGTGGTAACGCTGGCTATCGCTAGCAAAAGGACGCGCTTGACCCCAGCATTGCTGCTCCTGACAAAACAGTTCGAACAGCTCGATGTTATCCAGCAGGCAGTTTTGGTCGTCACACTCGCGGCCCAGCACATCCGCCCGTGCCAACATCGCCAGCAACCGTGTATCCAACCTTAAAGCCGCTAATAACAGCGCCCGCTCTGGCGACGGCCGCCCCATGAGCCACAACGGCAAACCATGAAAACGTACCAAGGCGGCTACCTGTTCACGCAGTTGAAAAGGCGTAACGATATCCCGATAGAGGATCGAGCGCGTGGTCAGCTCACCGCGTTTAGCGTGATTGGGTGAGGTCACTGAACCATCGTCTGCAACCCGCGTGGTACTGCGCTTTTCAACATCGTGCAGCAGCGCGGCGGCCCAAACCAGCTCCTGCTGTTGTTCTGGCAACGCCAAAAACTGCGCCGACTCGGTCAGTGCCGCCAGCACACACTGGGTATGGATTGCCACATCCCCTTCCGCATGATGGCGGGGATCTTGTGGCACTTGATGCATGTCGGCCACCCAACGGAATTTATCCGCCAGCCTGCCCCACTGCTTGTCTTCACTTAAGCACCACATGGTTTATCCTCCTGCTGATACTCGTACGCCATACGCGCTCGTTGCCAATTCACTCTCCAGTGGCGATCGGTTTTCACATGGTTTTTACGCACGTACTTAAATACGTTATGGGAAAACTGCGCCACCGGGAATTCAGCCGCATTGCGGGTGACAATCCCTTCCATGGTGCATGGCAAGCCGGTATGTACGTCGTGCGGCGCAAAACTCCCCACGCCCCCCACTAGCTCCAGTATTGCCGAGCGGTATTCTTGTTCCGTCTGGCGCGGCATATCCTGTACCACTTCTGGCACACAGGCAAAATCAAATAATGCCGCGTAGAACTGCACTTCTTGCCAACTCAGCCACATGTCTTTACAGCGTACGGCGAATAGATAAAAGTCCTGTTGCAGGCCACGGTATTCGATTGAATGCGTGGCATACAGGTTCTCCCCAAACAGCTCGATATCGCCCAGGTCATTTTTAATCAGTTGCCAACGCTGGCGGATCTGGCGCGTCCAGGCAGAAACCGTCGGTGCCGCATGGGAGCGTGCAAATACGCCATACCGATTCAGGCAGTTATTCTCACCATCGAGCTTTTCCGTATGGATCAGTGAGGGAATTAACCGTATGTCTTGCCAATAATGTTTATTGATCCGATCGTCACTGGTGGTGCCCGGTGAGAATGGATAATGGTACGTCCGACCATATTTATGTGTTTCCATTTCTTTTCTTCTTATAGGGTTACCAGCCTGCCCCATCAGGCCGATATTGATTAAGCAAGCGGCGTAAAGCTGTCGCCTTTAAACACCCGAACCGGTGAACCGCGCACTATTTGATGGTGAAACATCCGTCGTTCAGCACGCTGTTCGTCCAGTTGCTGTTGCTCAAGCTGTTCCAAACGGTGAGCGATCAGTAAATACGCCAAACGTTTATTGGCATGTTGGCTGCGCTCGGTCTGCACTTTGACGCTAATGCCACTAGCGATATGGGTGGCGCGAATAGCCGATTCCGTTTTATTCACGTGCTGCCCACCTGGCCCGGAGGACTTCAACGTCTCAAAACGGATCTCACTCTCTTTTGGCACCGTTGCCGGAGAAAAACGCGCTGCACCAATAAACCAGTTCTTTCTGGAACGCCCAGTGCGCCACGGGCTTTCGCAAATCCACTGCAACGTCCCGCACCAGTTGGCGGCCAATGGCTCCGCCGCTTCGCCGTTAAGCGTCAATAGCACCGAACGCAATGTGCCGGGCAGGCGCCCCTCTTCCCGCTCAACCTCATGCAGTTCCACCTGCATGGCCTGAGCCTCTCTGTGGAACTGACGCAGTGCCAAACTCACCGCCAGGCAACATTCATCCGGCCCCTGGGCGGCAGAGATCTGTAATAAGATCATCACTGCCCCCCGCTGGTTTTGTAGGTCAACACTGGCTGCATACGCGCCACTAACGTGACCAATCCGGCCTGCTGCAAGGCTCCCACTACGCTATCAATCGGCTTGTAGGCTTCTGGCGCTTCCTGATAAATCAGTTGGCGATCGCGGCAAATCACTCGGCTGCCGAAGCGGGTTCTGGCCAACTGCTCGGTGCTGAAACGCGCTGATAAGCGATCTTTACACTCCGAGCGCATCCATTTGCGCCCCGCACCGTGCGCCAGCGAATACAAACTGCTGGCGGCAGGCAGCGGTTGGACGATATAGCTGTAATCACCGCGCGAACCGGGGATCACCACCAGACCGTCATCCGACGGCGTAGCCCCTTTACGGTGTAACCAGCCACTCACGCCCTCGATGGTGGCCGCCGCCAGCAGGTTATGATGGATATCCAGCAGGCAATCGCCAGCAGTGCGTAACCGCTGCAATATCCGCTGGGCAATGAGTTGACGGTTTAAGCCTGCAAAATCCAGCGCCTGTTGATGCTGTTGCAGATAATCGTTGGCCGCAACGGTATTTTCCAGTAGGCCATGATGCCCATGAGCACGCACATGCTGTTCCAGTATGAGCTGGCCCAAGCCACGCGAACCGCTGTGAACCAACAGCATCAGGCGTTTTTTATCGAGACCGGCCTGCGGCTGATATATTTCATCGATGCGTAACAGTTCAGCAAAATGATTACCGCCACCAATGGTGCCTAATGCACGAGAGTAATCGCGAAGCGCTGGCGGAATATCCCCCAACGCTTCTTCCTCTAGCGGGCCATCAATATTGCCCAGGTTTTTTTCCAGCTTATCCAGCGACTGTTTCATCGCCAGCAAATCTGTTTGCCATAGCGACATACCGCAACCGATATCATTACCGATTAACGCCGGGTAGAAGCGATGTTGTGAAAAGAAAGCGGCACCGACCGGGTAACCACGGCCGGGATGCAAATCTGGCATCCCGACCACGCGCACCATATCCGGCAGCTTGGCGGTAATTTCTAATTGTTGGATTGCATTTCCTTCAATCCAGGTGTGTTCCGACGCGATCAATGAAACTCGCGGCGTAACGGAGCCAATAGTATTGCTCATAACCAATCCTGATTAATATTTTATCTAATTTTTTGGATTTGGCGGGCGGTAGCCCTAGCAATACCTGGAGAACAGGAAATTATGCCTGAGGATACGACCCGCAAAGGGTAAACAGTGCTTGATAATTCATGATGTACCTCCTTTGCAAAGTGAATGAATGGGAAAACGCGGCGATAGTACATATAAACTCCAGCGTTAGCAATGCTTGTTAGCGTCAGCAACCAAAATTTAATTTTGGGCACTGAAAAGTTTGACCCAAGTCAACGTTGCATTTAATTGGCTGCTGGCCGGATAGACTCTACTGACGATTGTCAGTATATAAATGCAAATGGTAATCATTTTCAGTTAAACTATGACAGGTCTGAGTGGCTGCGCTTCCTTGCAGCCCTGTCTCCATCAGTTCTGCCCTATTGAAGGACCTTGAGTTGAAACATGACACTGAGCTGGATTTAACCCCGCATTTTGCACTGGCAGGCAATCAGCCTTTTACAGATCGTCGTGCCATGATGCCGCTGCGCGGCGCGATCCCCGTGGAAAAATCGCTGCTGGCACCCACCTGGCAAAACGTCATCGGCCAGTCCGCGCCTAGCCGCAAACGGCTGGTGTATCTACACATTCCGTTTTGTGCCACCCACTGCACCTTCTGCGGCTTTTACCAAAACCGTTTCGAGGAGGACAGGTGCACCCGCTACACCGATGCGCTGCTACGCGAGATCGAGATGGAAGCGGACAGCACACTTCATCAGTCTGCGCCAATCCATGCTGTCTATTTTGGCGGTGGAACGCCTTCGGCACTTGCCGCACAGGATCTGGCTAGCATCATCACCACACTACGCGAACGCCTGCCGCTGGCCCCAGACTGCGAAATCACCATCGAGGGCCGGGTGCTAAACTTTGACGATGAACGGATTGACGCCTGTCTGGATGCCGGAGCCAATCGCTTTTCGATTGGTATTCAGTCGTTTAATAGCAAAATCCGCAAAAAAATGGCCCGAACCTCCGACGGTGCAAGCGCCATTGCGTTTATGGAAGGGCTAGTTCGTCGCGACCGTGCTGCCGTAGTGTGCGATTTGCTATTTGGCTTACCCGGTCAGGATGCGAAACTTTGGGGCGAAGACCTGGCGATTGCCCGCGATATCGGCCTGGACGGTGTCGATCTCTACGCCCTTAATCTGCTGCCCAATACGCCTCTGGGTAAGGCTGTGGAAACTGGCCGCACCTCCGTTCCCTCACCTGCCGAGCGGCGCGATCTCTATTTGCAAGGCTGCGATTTCATGGATCAGGCAGGCTGGCGCTGTATCAGCAATAGCCACTGGGCGCGCACCACGCGAGAGCGCAATTTGTACAACCTGCTAATTAAGCAAGGTGCAGACTGTCTGGCCTTTGGCTCCGGCGCGGGGGGCTCGGTCAACGGCTATTCCTGGATGATTGAGCGCAACCTCACTAGCTGGCACGACGCTATCGCCGCGGGTCGCAAACCACTGATGATGATGATGCGTACCTCAGGTAACCGAAGCCAGTGGCGTCAACCGTTACAGGCTGGCGTGGAAAACGCGCGCATTCCGCTTGATGAACTGACGCCTCATGCGGAAAAGCTGAAGCCGCTGCTCGCACAGTGGCATCGGGCGGGATTAACCCGCGACGCCTCAACCTGCCTGCGCCTGACCAACGAAGGGCGCTTCTGGGCAAGCAATATTCTGCAGTCTCTTGATGAGCTGCTCCAACAACTGGATCTGCCGCGTATTACGGTAGCTACCCTCTAACAGGAGTGAACGATGAAACCATGGTTGATTTTTGGCGCTGGTGGCAAGGGGGTTGGCGCGCTAACCCTGGAACTTGCGCTGGCGGAACAGCATCCGGTGGTTGCGGTGGTACGTAATCCTGATGCCGCTGCTCGCCTGCGGGAGAAAGGCGTACAGGTTTATCTCGGTGACGCTTGTGATGCCATTGCGGTCACTCGCGCTTGCGAAGCTGCTGGTACCAGCGCAACGATCATCTCTTCAATGGGAGGCGCACAGGATTATCTGGCCCACCGGACAGTGATAGATACGGCGGAAAAGTGTGGGATATCGCGCATGATCCTCGTCACCTCGTTGGGCTGTGGCGACGGTTGGCCGTTTCTGTCACCACGCGCCAAAGCGGGGTTTGGCCAGGCGGTACGTGAAAAATCACTGGCGGAAAGTTGGTTACAGACCAGCGCGCTGGATCACGCCATCTTGCGCCCCGGCGGGCTGCTGAACGGCAATGCTACCGGCAAGGCAAAACGCTTTCAGGGGCAAGAAGTTCATGGATTTGTGATGCGGGCGGACGTTGCTGCACACGTCTATCAGTTGGCGAATAGCGCAACGCTCAACCAGCAGGTTTACAGCCTGGTCGAACCGGGTCTTAAACCGGCGTAATTCCTAACGCAAGTTGATGTCCCAGGGCATTAGGTGGCTAATTTTCCCCTCACCCCAACCCTCCCAAAGGGCGGGGGAGCTGGTACGGAGCCGTTTTCAGGTGCAAGAGTCGGCCTCTAGCCAAACTGATATTGAGGACGACTGCAATAGCCTTGATGTGACACGTTCAGTCCCCTCTCTTTTTGGGTGAGGGCAATAATTATAAATTGCTAACGCGCTTATCCTTTGGATATTTCACCGTATAAGACAGGGTGAACTTCTCGGACTGATTCGCAGGTAAATCCAGTGCCCACTGCACATTACCGGTGTCTTTATCGTAGCTGGCACCGTCGTACTTCAGCCCGTCGATAGTAATTGCCGAATCACGACTCAGCGGCATCTGTTCCATCACCACCAGCTTAATCGGCTCTTTACGGGTATTTTTCACGCTGGTGACAAAGGAGTACTGTTGGCTTACCGAATTGCCAAAAAACTCCGCCTTCGAGGTCAGCTGTTTGCCGTTTTCGCGGTTAACGATAACCTTTTTGTCCCGGCCTAATGAAAGATCCAGCGTCTCTTTGGCCTCGGCGATGTTGATATCCCCCTGGCCGACAAATGACCCCTCGAAGAAGATACTGGACTTGCCCGGTAACAAATTAAGCTGCTCCCAGTCTTTTAACTGTACCTGCAAGAAAGCATCCGGTTCGATTTTCGGCACCACCACGTAGCGATAGTCGCCCTGAACGTCCACATCCTTGATGGTGACCGAATGCCCTTTGCCATCGGAAGCAATGTTATAAGGCAGGGAAATGCTAAAGCGGATATTCACACCGCCAGCGTCGGTGACCACATAGTCAGAGAGGGAGCGTTTAGCTCTGGAGGCCATTGCGCCATCAAGCTCTTGAGCATTCGCGCCAGCGGCCATCTCCGCAACGGGAGCCGGTGCCGGTCTGGGTATCGACATTGCCATCTTGGAACTTGAGTAGTCCTGATAAAAATCGAGATACCAAGGTTGCAACTTCGGCGCCTGCGCCCCTTCGCTTGGGTTGCCGCTAGAAAGCGTCAGGTTGACCTTATCCCAATTGATGCCGCTGTTCTGAAACACATTGGCCTTGTAGCTCAGCTTGACCGGCTGGGTAATGCTGTTGACCCGCACATCGTAAGTCGGCACCCAGCCTGCATCCGGGATCACATAAGACAGCTTAACGTTGCTGGTCACCGCTTTCGCAGTGTAAAACTTCACCACCACCTGATTCACCGTTTGGCCTGTCTTCTGCTGAGCTTCGTCCAACTGGCTCTTCAGCTTTTCGATATTCTTGTCAATCGCGGCGATCTTCTCTTTAAGCTCGATATCCGCCAGCAGCACTTCACTCATGCGACGGCTGACCAGTTCAAGCATTTGATTAACCTGCTCAACGGAAGCGCCCTCTTTCTCCGAACCCAGCGCCCGGTTACTTTCCAGCACCGCCAACTGCGCCTGGATCACTTCCCGCTGCACGTTCAATTTGCTTTGCTCGCGTACCTCATCATCAATCTGCTTGGTTAATTGCTCCACTTCAGGTGACACATGCTCGGTAAGAAAATCGCGTTTTATGCTGAAAGATTGCACGACCACGCCGTTATCGGCATCAAGCATCAGGCTCTGTTCATTCAGCCCGCTGGCAATATTGGTAAAGACGACTTCGCTTTCCCCCGCTGGTAGCGTCACTTTGCTGCTGTTGAATAGCTCGGCACCACGAATAAAGACCGTCACATCGTTGAGCCTGACGTCTTGCGCCTGCGCCACACCGGAATAGGCTAACAGTACCGATGCCGCCAACAGCGTGGTTTTAAATCCTGGGAAAAGGGCCATCGTCATTTATCCTTAACAAAGAGGTTCCGTGCAGAATATCGACGAATTATAGCATGCAGCATGGTGGTAATATTTCCGAAAGATCATCACGTTCAAAGGCAAAGCCGCGATATTCGTTTCATTTAGAAACGTCGAGGGGAATTGATATTGAGAGAAAACCCATTCCACGCGGTTATCACGCAGAATGGGTTGTAGTGAGGTAATGGATAATTTACCGCAGGTTCGGCGCAGAACCACGGGCCGCGCGCTGTTGCTTTTCCAACTGCATGGCTTGCAGGTCTGCTGGCCGGATAAGGGTTAACGCCGCCGTTGGGCACACCTCAACACAGGCTGGCCCCGCTTCGCGCCCCTGACACAGATCGCATTTATTCGCCTGGGCCCGTTGGTACGCGACACCATTGCTGCCATAACCCTGATTGACCACCACCTCCATCGCGCCATAAGGGCAAGCCACCATGCAGGTCTTGCAGCCAATGCAGCGCGACTGGAGCACCTGCACGCTGCCATCCTGGTTATAGATGGCCTCGTTTGGGCAGGCGTTCAGGCAAGGGGCATTTTCACACTGGCGGCACAGCATCGGTACGCTGACGCTAAGCGTTTTCATCACCCGTAAGCGAGGATTGAAGTTTTCCGCCGTCATCGGCAACGGATTATCCCCCAGATGCGCCATCACGCAGGCAATCTCGCAGGTGCGGCAGCCAATGCACTGTTTCATATCGGCAATGACAAACTGATTCATACCGTCTCTCCTTGAGCTGCGCTATAGCACATTAAGGTAATAGCCGATGCTTTCCGCCGCCTTGCGCCCTTCGGCAATGGCGGTCACGATCAGATCGGCGCCGCGCACGATGTCACCACCGGCGAAAATCTTGCGGTTACTGGTTTGGTACGGATAACCCGCCACCGTTGGCGCCACCACGCGCCCTTGCCTATCCAGCATGACGTTATGTTCAGCCAACCAGCCCATACGATGCGGGCTAAAACCAAAGGCCATGATCACCGCATCCGCCGGTACGATATGCTCGGAACCCTCAACAGGTACCGCCTGCCGCCGGCCCTGGCTGTCTGGAGCCCCCATTTCGGTTCGCCGCATTTGAATGCCGCTGACCTTACCCTCCTCATCGATCACTATGCTTAGCGGTTGCAGGTTGAACATGAATTCTGCGCCCTCTTCCCGCGCATTTTTCACTTCCTTTTTCGAACCCGGCATACTCTTTTCATCACGCCGATAGGCACAAATCACCTGCTCAGCACCGTGACGTAATGAGGTTCGGACGCAGTCCATAGCGGTATCACCGCCCCCCAGTACGATCACCCGCTTGCCCGCCATATTGACGTAAGGGCTTTTCGGATTTTCGGCATAACCCATCAGCTGTTGGGTGTTGGCAATCAAGAATGGCAAGGCGTCATACACTCCCGGCGCACCTTCATTTTCCAGGCCGGAACGCATCGATTTATAGGTCCCCACGCCAAGGAACAGCGCGTCGTAATCATTGAGCAGGGTTTCCATCGAGATATCTTTGCCAATCTCGGTATTCAAGCGGAATTCCACCCCCATATCGCTGAAGATCTCACGCCTTCTGGCCATCACGTCCTTTTTCAGCTTGAACGCCGGAATGCCGAAGGTCAGCAACCCGCCAATTTCGGGATAGCGATCAAATACGACCGGTTTGATGCCATGGCGCACCAGGATATCGGCACAGCCCAGCCCAGCCGGACCCGCGCCAATAATGGCAACGCGCTTGCCGCTGTCTTTCACCGCCGACATATCGGGCCGCCAGCCCATCTCAAAGGCCGTTTCAGTGATGTAACGCTCAATGTTGCCGATGGTGACCGCTCCCCCGTGCTCATTGAGCGTACAGGATTGCTCGCACAGTCGGTCCTGTGGGCATACCCTGCCGCACACTTCCGGCAGGCTGCTGGTTTGGTGTGATAGCTCCGCCGCTTCCCAGATGCGCCCCTGGCTGGCCAGCTTGATCCACTGCGGGATCTGGTTATGCAGCGGGCAGGTCCAGGAGCAGATACTCTGCTTGCCGCAGCTCAGGCAGCGTTCGGCCTGCTGCTGGATCTGCTGCTCATTAAAGGGTTGGTAGATTTCGGCAAAGCTGGTTTTGCGCAGCTCTAGCGGGATTTTACTGGCTTCCAGACGAGGTGCCCGAGGCTGTTGCAGCAGATTACGGATCGGTGTTGATTTCTTCGGGGCTTTCGCTTCTGGGCTTTGATTAGCGGCACTGCCAAACAGTTGGCTATGGTGATCGCGCGCCGCAGCACGTAGCCGCTTTTCTCGCTGCTGGCCCAGCAACGTTTGGTTGTCCACCAGGCTTAGTGCATGAGTTGGGCAGGCGCGTATGCAAGCAGGCTCATGGTTCAGCTCGCTGCACAGGTCGCATTTCTGTGCCTCAACCTTCTGGTAGCTGTCTGCCAGGCGATGATTGGCGGGCTGCACCGTTTCGGTCACCACCGTCATCATGCCAAACGGACAAGCGACCGCGCAGGCTTTGCAGCCGATGCATTTCTCTTGGCTGACCTGAATGCTGCTATCACTCTGTTCAATGGCCCCGGTAGGACAAACATTGGCACAGGGCGCATCTTCACAATGGTGGCAGAACACGGCCGTATTACCGTGGGTGCCCTGAATGACCTTGACTCTTGGGGTAAAATATTCGCGCTTGCTTGGGTATGCCCCTTGATGATGCGCAGTCACGCAGGCGACCTCGCAACTCCGGCAGCCAATGCAGGCTTCTGATTCCGCAACGATAAATTGATTCATAGGTATCCTTTCCGAACAGGCTGACTGAAAAAACACGCTTTCGTTGACGTTATCTCCTTATCTTGGCTGGCGTAGGCAGGTGTCAGTAAGGTTATAACCATGTAAATATAGTGGTTATATTTGATCGGTTTCCATGACATTTCGCATAAAAATGGCGTAATGCGCCAATCCGCGATAAAGCCAGGCAGGACAACTCTGCGTTTTAATCACCCACTGTCGTATTGGATCACATTGACACAGCACCTTTGGTTGTTATTTCGCCATAAATACATTAATATTATTTATATATCTATGGATTTTTTGTTGTAATTGAATGGAATATATTCATGTAATAAATGAGGAAAGCGCGTGCTAGGGATGAGCAAGAAAGCCAGTGGACTGCGGTTTACGTTAAGTGTTGGCAAGCTGCCAGCAGACGCTTTTGTGGTGGTGGGATTTACGCTGCATGAGCAATTCTCCAGCCCGTTCACGCTAGAGCTTGAGGCGGCTAGCGCCAAGCCCAGCGTGGAGTTTCGCTCGCTCCTGGATAGTAATGCGACCCTGACGATTTGGCGTGAAACCGAGGTACAGCGAGTCGTCAATGGCATTGTCACCTCCATCGAACAAGGGGATGCCGGACTTCATCAAACGCGTTATCGATTTAGCATTCGTCCCTCGCTCTGGCGAGCCGGTTTGGGACACCGTTCACGTATTTTCCAGCAACAAAATTTTCTGGAAATCCTGGAAACCCTGTTAAAAGAAAGCAAGATCAGCGACTACGCCCACGCGTTGCGCTATCCCCATGCCGTACGTGAGTTTTGCGTCCAATATAATGAAAGCGATCTCGATTTTATTCATCGCCTGGCGGCAGAAGAAGGGATTTACTATTTCTTTGAGCACCAAAATGGCAAACATACGTTGGTGTTTTCCGATGATTGCGCCGCACTGCATGACGGGCCGATGCTCCCCTATTATCCCGACCAGTCATCTACCTCGTTGGATGAACCCTGCGTCACCACCTTTAAGCGCCGGGAAAGTTTACGCCTCTCCGAAGTGCTGTTGAAAGATTACACCTTTAAAGATCCCTTGTGGTTGGCAGAGTTCGGCGATGATGCCCGCGATACTGAGCATCAACCCGGTAGGTACTTTCATTACGATTTCCCAGGGCGCTTTAAAAGCACTGAGGTGGGTAAATCTTTTGCCCGCTGGCGCATCCAGGCGCTGCGTAACGATGCCCATCAGGGTGAAGGGGCAAGCAACTGCCCGACGCTGCAACCCGGCGTTCGCTTTACCTTGGAAAACCATCCTCTGGAGGCACTCAATACGCGTTGGCAAATCACCCAAGCCAACCATTCAGGGCAGCAACCCCAAGCGCTTGAAAGTAACACGGGTGGGACTGGAACTCTCGTGACCAGCCAGTTTGCGTTTATTCCCCACGATCAGACCTGGCGTCCTGCTTTACTGCCCAAGCCGCGGATTGATGGCGCACAAATCGCCATTGTCACGGGGCCAGCCACTGAAGAAATCTTTTGTGATGAGTTCGGCCGGGTGAAAGTCCGTTTTCTCTGGGATCGCTCGGGCAGAACCGACGACAGCAGTTCCTGTTGGATCCGGGTATCACACCCCTGGGCGGGACCACGTTGGGGCATGTCGGCCGTGCCGCGCGTTGGCCATGAGGTGATCGTCGAATTTTTGAATGGCGATCCCGATCAGCCCGTAATTATCGGCCGCACCTATCATGCCAGTAACCTGCCCCCGGGCAAGCTGCCGGGCACCAAAACCCAGATGTCGATCCGGTCGCAAACCCATAAGGGCGAAGGTTTTAATGAACTGCGTTTTGAAGATGAAAAAGGCCAGGAGGAGCTCTATCTGGATGCGCAAAAGAACATGACAGCCGAGGTGCTGCATGATAGTTCCACCCGTATCGATCACAACGAGCACCGGCGGATAGGCAACGATCGCAGACAACAAATTGTCCACAATGATTTTCTGCAGGTTAATGGCGAAAAGCGTGACCGGATAGAAAGCGATTATTCCCTGACCGTGAATAGCAATTTCCACATTAACGCCAGCAACGCCTTATTGACGGAGGTTGGGCAGGAAATTCACCTGAAGTCCGGCACTAAAATAGTGATAGAAACTGGCACGGAAATCACCTTAAAGGCCGGCTCCAGCTTTATAAAAATCGATCCCAGTGGCGTCACGATCGGCCCCACGCTCGATGTAGGTACCGGCAGCCCGGGCTCCGGCAGAGGATGGGGTGGCAGAATGCCCGATGTTATTCCCATCCCAACCAGCATCCCTGCCTTTGCGCTAAATCCTGCACAGGTTAGTGCGTTTAAACAACCGCGAGCATTTTGCGAAGAGTGTGAGCGATGTAAACAACAGGGTTGCGCGATTTAATCGGGACAGCTTGCCGGAGGAAACGAAGATATGGAGAGTCAACTACAGCAATGGCTGGCCAATTGCGCATCAGGACAACGGTTGTATGCGGTGTTGTCCAGCGTCAGCGATGCGCAGCCATTGAAACACTACTATCAACTGGATGGCTCCCGTGTTGCAGAAGGGATTTATCACTATACGGCCTACAAAGATTGGCACGAAGTGATGCCCTATTTGGTGGAGCTGTCGGTTAATAGCCCGTTTTTAGCGTGGGTGAGTCAAGCAGCCTCATCTGACTGGGGATGGCTGGCAGTCAGTGAACAGCCGCGTCAGCGCATTCTCGACCATTTACGGGGCCTGACGCAGATTCATTTGCCGGATGGGAAGACGGTATTTTTCCGCTATTGGGACGCCCAATTTCTACCGTTAATCCTGGCGGCCTCCACCGAGTCCCAGCAAAATCAGCTGATGGGGGTGTTCAGCTCGCTTTGGGTCCGGCAACAGATGATTGAATTACCTGCCCAGGCAGCTCCAATTCTGACAGGGATAGTAACGCTGGAAGAAGCGCAACTCGCCAAGTTAAAGCAGCAAAACCAGACCGAACAGGTTAACCAGCTACAGCGCTACTTTACCGATAAATATCCGAAGCGCGCCCGTCTGCTGGGCGATGAACAGGTCCAGCGGTTCATTACGCTTATCGCGGAAAAATGCCAAACGCACCGGCTGGAGCGTTTTAACGATCGTTGCCAATTCCTTGATTTAGCCTGCAGTTTAGGCTGTCATTTTGATACCGATCTCCAGCTTGAGCATATCGTCGCGCCCTATTTGACAACCGCAGCAGAGGAGCCAGGGCAGTTAGCCGTGTTAAATCAGCAGTTGGGGTTGGTTTTTATACGAAGCATGGGCGAGCGGTTAGAGAACTACCTGGCAGCGCTGGAAAGGCTAAAAACCCTGCAACTTAACCAGTTACCCTATATGTATGAAGAGCAGCACGTGGTGGATTATGTACGCTCACTTTACCCTGAGCGTGCGCAGTACGTTCCCATACATCAGATGTTTGGCCTATTAGCTCAGGATCAAAATTGGTTTCAGGAGCATGGGATCACCACGTTGCACGGACAGGCGGTTATCCTGGCATTACAGTTCTTCCTGGGCCATAAAGTCTTTGATGACCCACTCTACCCTTGGGTTAAGGCTCATTTTGCTGATAACCACATTAATCAGGAAGACGAACGGCTCGCTGAGTTGGTGGCCTACACTCAGCGACGCATCAGAAAGGAACTGTTGATGTTACGTAAGCATTTGGAGGCAAGATAATGTGCGCATCAGATGGAATTATTTTTCCGGGTTTTGATTATAAATACAAGAATAACGACCCGAGTGACTACATTATCTTACCTAGCGTAAAGGAGCAGCAAGGTAAGATCACCACCAATTGTTTAAAGACGTTGGTGGTGTTTGTTGGCGGCGCGATGGACGCAAGTTTTCAACCTTTGTTAAAGTTTGTTTTTGCTCCTTATGAGAAGAAAAATGGTAGAGATACCAAGGATAACACTCGCAAACAGGATGTGGCCTACTCCGAACATGGTGGTGGGAAAGTCGCACCGCTAATGAAAGAGTGGCATGCTGCCGGGCAGAAGATCGTGCTGGTCGGTCATAGCTGGGGTGGGGACCGGGCGATTTTATTGGCGAAGGAAAACCCCGATATTCCGATTGAACTATTGGTAACGCTTGATCCGGTATCCAGGAAAGGCAAAAGCCCCAAACCCGCCAATGTCAAACGCTGGGATAATATCTACATTGATTATTCGATTGCAGATGGAAGTTCCGCCAATCTAATCGCTCGAACGGGTGGCCCTTGGGAGAGTTGTCCAGGTGCGGATTATAATCAGGCACTAAATATGTTACCTCGTATGTCCTATACCGGACATGCTAACGCCGAAGAAATGTTTAAGCTGGAGTCAAATAAAGTTGAAAAAATATAACTACATGCTTTTTTTATTACTTTTCACCTCTGGGTGCAAAAGTAACTACATCTCTTATTTATATATTGACAATCTAACCGAAATGTCAAAAGCTTATTGTGAGAGTAACAAATTATCTGGGTGCGATAAATACCGTCTATGCATGAGTGAGCAATATGACACTGTTAAATCCAGAGCACCTTTAAACCTCGCCATGGGCAAGTCTATTATTGTTAGAGAAGTCTTAAATATCGGTTCAGAAGATGTTTTTACACACTTAATTCCAGAAAGCTATAGCCTTTTAGACCCCAAAACGCCCGATCTTAATGATTTAGGCCTAAGTGTTGGCGTAAGCTATTTTATTTACGCCCATAACGCCTGCGCCAGCATCACCGGGGATAAAACTTATAACATCGATAGCTACATGCCACTACTGAGGGAGAGGCTTGGTGTTAAGTAACAGCCTCAACGGTTCCAGGAACAACGTGCGCGCAACAAAAGTGCTGTCTTTGTCGCCGTTGTTTCATAAAGCTTTATTTTTTAATAACGCATTGGTTTATTTGGCTACGAAACAAAAAATTTCACTTTAAAATCAAACCAATAACTTATTGTGCATCCAATCAGATAATTCCCTGCTTGGTCTATAATTTAAAAAAGCTAAAAATTGGCATCCAAGGGTGGGCACCATGGCAGGAAAGATAACAGGTTTGAGAAGCCGCTATCCGCTGCATATCCAGATTGCCGCGCTGTTTACCTTGCTGATTGTCTCCATCGGCAGCGTGATCGTATTTTTCAGCCACAGCCAACTCACCAAACTGACCGAGGCCAGCACCAACCGGCAGTATCAAAAAACTGGCGAAGCCATTGCTGCGGAGCTGGACTCTGTCACCCGCAGCATGAAAATGTCGGTGAATATGCTGGCACGCATGCCAATAATAGAAGCCACCACGCTCGAACAACGCATGGCGTTTATCGGCCCGCTGGTCGAGATACTCAAGCAAAACGATTATGCCAACGCGGTATACAGCGCTTATCCCAACGGCGATTTCTTTATACTGCGTCGCCTCTCCCCTGCCAACCGAGCTTTATTTAATGCGCCGGAAGATGCCGAATGGCTAGCGCAAAGCTACCGCTTTTTAGAGACCTCACCCCAGGTTCAGAGTATCTTTTTGGACGGCAAACAGCAGGTTATGGCGATTAAAACCGTGCCGTATAACAATTATGATCCCCGGGAGCGTGCCTGGTATCAGTTGGCGATAAAAACTCAGCAACTGGCTTGGATGGCAAAGGCTATCCTTACCAGTTAACCCGCCAGCAGATGAGCATTCCGGTGCGCATGATGGCGATCGCCGACGTGTTTGAAGCCCTGACGGCGGCCGATCGGCCTTATAAACCGGGCAAGCTGTTATCTGAAGCACTCAATATCCTGGTCAGCATGGCGAATGAAAATCATCTGGACCGTGAGTTGATGATCCTGTTCCTGGAGTCTGGTATTTGGCATGACTATGCGCTGAGCTATCTGCAAGCCGATAAAATAGACACCGTCGATATTCCCGCGCTGTTACGCAAACTCGAAATACCCGATTGCCAACCGACGAACTGATACCCAGCAGTTTCACAACATAGGGGCGCAGCGGCGCCCCCACCGTCAAACATCTAGCTATTTTTTCTGCCGTTGCGCCTCAAACCACACGCCGCATTGGGAGAAGATCAGCGTATTACGATCTTTCACCAACACGTTATCACCGGGGACGCCTTCAGTCCCCTGATCGGTGATCCCCGGTACGGTGACATCCTGATGCTGAATGATGACTCGCTGCACCGAAGGCGTACTGATACCCAAAATCGGGAAATCGACGTACGAATTATCTCCCGAGTTGTCTTCCACAAACTCTTGCGCCTCTACCGTGGTGGTAGTCGCCCCCTGATTGCTCAGTTTCTGCTCATGCCAGGTAAAACCGTCTGCTTTATAGTTGATACTATTACCGACCAACTGCTGTGCCTGCTTTTCATCCCAGCAGCCCACGGTCTGGGTGGGAATGACCTTGGTCACGCTCCAGTTGCCGATTAACGCCGATGGGATCGGGGCTGGGGCGTTTTGTGCTGCCCAAGCTGTGGGCAACGACAGCACCAGCAGCGCAGCCAATGGCACGATTCTTTTACTCAGGGCGGGGAATTGCATGGTACGGCTCCTTAGAGTGCTGCAAGTCTATCAATTACAGTGACCAATCTGGCTATGACTTTACCTAAGCCATTGGCCTTTCAGCAAGCGGTGTTAACGCGGAATTAGCGGCCACCAGCGTTGTTCATCATCCCGCTGCTGCCACTGCGTCTCTCCACTGAGTGCCAAACGCCGATCGTCCAGGTAACGATATTCGCGGCGAGCCGCTTCCAACAGGCTAAAATCCAGCTCTGCCTGCACTATTCCTGGCTCACGTCCCAGACTGGCCACCTCGCGCCCCAGGGGGTCAACAACCAGGCTTTCACCAGCAAACTGCATCCCACATCCATGCCCGGCGCGGTTGGCCATCGCCACAAACATCTGATTATCCTGAGCGCGAGCCAGCAAAGCGTTACGATGCACGTGACCATAGGGATCCATATTGCCATCGGTAACCAGCAACAAATCACACCCCATCAGGGCCAACGCTCTTGATGCCTCTGGGAATTCGATGTCATAGCAGATCAGTAAACCAATACGCCGCCCACGCCACAGCCCGCAGACCAGGCGATCGCCCGCTTGCGCTTCAACGCGTTCGTTGGTCCATAAATGGCTTTTGCGATAATGCAGATAGACGCCCTGCTCCGGCGTGATCAACACCGAACTGTTGAACAACTGCGCGCCATCCTGCTCAAGAAAACCCACGGCGACGGCAATCCCCGTACGCTGGCTTGCCGCCACCACTTGCGCGAGCTCCGGGCCTTGCAGTTGCAGCGCATAGTCCGTATTACCGTCAGGATGGGTAAAGCCGGTAAGCTGCGTTTCTGGCAACACCAACAGGTCGGTTTGGCCGCTGCAACGTTCAATCTGCGCCAGCACGGCGGCCAGGTTATGGGCAATGTCCCCTTCACGGCAGGTAAATTGGGCCAAGGTTATCCGCATTGATTACTCCTTTTATGTCGAACAGTGTTTTTACCTGTTATCGCCACTGGCTGGCAAGCCACTGTTAACGGAGATCATCAATAAACGGCAGCATTATTCCTCCGGATGATAGCCATTGAAGTAAAGATTCAGCAGCACCGCCGCCACTGAAGAGAGCAAAATGCCGCTATGCAGCAATGGTTGCAGGCTCGCTGGCATCTGGGTAAAGAAATCAGCCGCTACAATCGGGATCATGCCAAGCCCCAGGCTGATGGCGACAATATAGGCGTTATAGCGATTGGTATTGAAGTTGACCCTGGTCAGGATCTTGATGCCGGTAGACAGCACCATGCCAAACATCACGATACCCGCGCCCCCCAAGACAAACTGCGGGATCGAGGCTACCAGAATAGACATTTTGGGGATCAGGCCGAACAGCACCAGGATCAAACCTGCCATCACGCACACCCAGCGGCTGGACACCTGAGTAACGCTGACCAAGCCAATATTCTGGGAGAACGAGGTATGCGGGAACGTATTGAAAATACCGCCGATAATGGTTCCCAGGCCATCAACCCGCAACCCACGGACCACATCTTGCTTGGTGGTTGGGCGACCGACAATTTCCCCCAGCGCCATAAACATGCCCATCGATTCAATAAATACGATCAGCATGACGATCGTCAGGGTGATAATCGAAGCCGGATCAAAGGTCGGCCAACCGAAGGCAAAGGGGCGCACGATGGCAAACCAGGCAGCATCATCCAGGCCAGAAAAGCTGACCTCTCCCATCAGCAGTGCCACCACAAAACCGAAGCCAATCCCCAACAGCACGGAAATATTGGAGATAAAGCCTTTACTAAACCGGGTGATTAGCAAAATAAAAATCAGCACCAGCAGCGAGACGCCAATATAGGCCGGATTACCGTAGTTGGCATTACCCCTGCCCCCGGCGGCCCAATCTATCCCGACCCGCACAATGCTAAGGCCGATAGAGGTGATCACAATCCCCGTCACCAGGGTTGGGAACAGCGGCATCAAACGGCCTACCAACGGCACCAGCAACGTGGTGATAACTCCAGCCGCAATAGTGGCACCAAAGATACCGGTCAGGCCGATTTCGGGGTTGGCTCCGATGGCCAGCATCGGCGTGACGGCTGCGAAGGTGACAGACATGATGACGGGCAACCGAATACCCGCAAAGCGGCCAATCCCGATGCATTGCAATAGTGTCACCACGCCACAGCAAAACAGATCGGAGCTGATCAGATAGGCAATCTGCAGCTTATCCAGCCCCAGGCTGCCACCGATCATCAATGGCACGGCAACCGCCCCCGCATACATCACCAGGACATGCTGAAGCCCCAGGGTAAAAAGATGGGCTATGGGCAATATCTCTTCAACTTTATCAATTGGTTTTTCAGTCGTCTGCGCCTTTTCGCCGGGCAAAATAGTATTCAAATTGGTCATGGAACCTCACTCCTGTACGGCCTTGATCAGATTGTCACTCCTGATGGCTACGATTCGAGGGCACAGCCTGATAACCCCCCTGATAATGGATGTACGGCACGAGGTCGGGGCATGCATATTGTGTGCAGAGTGGGCCGTTCGCGGGTGGTATTGTGCAGGGGATAGTTTTAAATGCGAAAACCATCACAGATGAGGCTTAATTTGTTTTGATTTAATTAACATTAAATTAGATAAAAAATAACATTCACCACCGACGAAAATGGCGCGATTGATAAAATTACCAATATGATTCGTCTCAATTTGAGATCCCACTACCATCCCCAGCCGATAAACCGACAGCAGCAACATGTTGTAATTTTGGTTGGCAAAATCTGCCACCGGTAACTAATCCCTTGATTGCCCGTCATTCCTGGGTTTCCACAGCCAACCAGAGGCACGCTATCAAAAGTAACAAGCCGATAACCGCATAGTTACGGTTAATAATTAGCCTGATTTTGGTTTATTTTTGAGCAACAACTGTGTATATTACCATCATTCACAGGGAATGAGTCAGGCGATCCGGCCACTCCATTACAGGGATAGACGTTCAGTTGCTCTTTCAGAAATCTTTTATGCTTAAATTTTTTGCCGTATTTCTCACTTGCTCAGCTTTTTGCATGAGCTTTTCCGCTTCAGCCAGTTCCGGCCACAATAATACTCAGGAGCTAAAAAAAATCCTGTCGCATTATGACCGATGGGAAGGAGTTCGATACAAATTCGGGGGTAACTCGCGCAAAGGCATCGACTGTTCAGCCTATATGCAGCGCGTGTTTCAAGATGAGTTTGCCGTCAGTTTGCCACGCAGCACCGGTGAACAAATGAAGCTGGGCTCGCGAGTAGCTAAAAGTGAATTAAACACTGGCGATTTGGTGTTTTTCAAAACCTCATCCCGTCAGCGCCACGTCGGCGTTTATATCGGAGAGGGTGAGTTTGTTCACGCCTCTACCAGTATGGGCGTCACCGTTTCCAGCCTGGATAACCAATATTGGGGCGAGCGTTACGAACTGGCCCGGCGTATCAATGGCAGCGATGCATAAACCTGCCCACCTGGCCAAACCGCCGGTCACCACACCGGCGGCCAAGGCGAGGATCACAGCTTCTTGCGGTTACGGCGCATATCGATAGCCACGGCGGCCACGATGATCATGCCTTTGATAATGTCCTGAATGTAGGAATCTACGCCAATAAAGGTAAAGCCACTTTTGATCAGGCCGAGGATCACCGCGCCGATCAGTGTGCCGGTAATGCGCCCCACGCCGCCCATCAGGCTGCTGCCACCGATGACCGCTGCAGCAATGGCGTCCAACTCATAAGACACCCCCATGCTCGACTGCCCGCTACTGACTCGTGCCGCCAGTACCACGCCCGCTAATCCTGCCAACCCACCCGCAATGGTGTAGACCGTCACCAGGTATTTATTGACGTTGATCCCTGAGACCCTGGCCGAGGTCATGTTGCCGCCGATGGCATACACGTATTTGCCATAACGGGTGTGTTTCAGGGCGATATGGAAAATCACCGCCACCACCAGGAAGATAATCACCGGCATGGCACCTTGGCCAATCGAGGTGAAGCCATCCGACAGGAAACTGACCGGGTTACCTTTGGTGTAATACTGTGCCAAACCACGGGCAGAAACCATCATCCCCAAGGTGGCGATAAACGGTGGAATACCGGTGCGGGTGATCAAGAACCCGTTGATAAACCCGCAAATAATACCCACCCCAATCCCAGCCCCGATGGGGATCGCAGCAGGCAAATCCAGCAGGCCCGGATACATGGGCGAAATGCTTTCGGAGGTTTGCGCCAGGCTGGCCGCCACCACCGCCGTCAGGGCAATCAACGAGCCAGAAGAGAGATCGATACCGGTGGTAATGATGACCTGGGTGACGCCAACGGCGATGATGCCGATGATTGCCACCTGCAAGACGATCAGCAGCAGGCGGTTCGGGTTAAGCAGGAACGACTGATCGCGCACGTACCAGCCCAGCATTTCAAAAATCAGCGCAATGCCAATCATGACAATAAAGATGCCGGTATCTTTCGGCAGCTTGCCGCTGAAACCGGCAAACAGCGAGGCTTTGACCGGCTGAGTTTCCACTTTGACGTTATTCATTGTGTTTTACCTTTGCGTTATTCCGAGGCCAACGCCATGATTTTTTCCTGGTCTGCTTCATCTTTATCCAGGATCCCCGTAATGCGTCCGGCGTGCATCACCATGACGCGATCGCTCATGCCGAGTATTTCCGGCAGTTCAGACGAAACCAAAATAATGGCGACGCCACGGTGCGCCAATTCGCTGATCAGGCGATAAATTTCCGCCTTGGCACCCACGTCGATACCGCGCGTGGGTTCATCCAGGATCAGGATCTTCGGCTGCGCCAATAGCCAGCGGGCAATCAAGACCTTCTGCTGATTGCCGCCGCTGAGGTTATTGATAATCTGATCCATCGTCGGGGTTTTAATATTGAGCTTGCTAATTTGCTCCATGCAGTCTTTCGCCATTTGCGTCTGGCTGACAAACCCGTTTTTGCTGGTATAGGCGGAAAGGTTGACGATGCTCATGTTCTCCACCACCGACAGCACCAGAAACAGCCCAGACTTTTTACGGTCTTCGGTCAGGAATGCCAGCCCCTGCTCGATGGCTTTGGAGGGGGAGTCTATTTTTACCGGCAAGCCTTCGATATAAATCTCGCCCCCCTCGGCCGGGTGCATACCAAACAGGCTCTCCATCACTTCGCTGCGCCCTGCGCCCACCAACCCGGCAACTCCGAGGATTTCTCCGCGCTTAACCGCAAAGGAGATATCGTGAAACCAGCCGCTGCGCCGCAACCCAGCCACACGCAACACCTCTTCACCGATGTTGTTATTGAATTTGGGGAACATCTGGGTCAGCTCGCGGCCCACCATCATGGTGATCAGCGACTGTTTGGTCAGGTTCTCGGTTTTATCACTGGCGATCGAGGTGCCATCGCGGAAGATGCTGACCTCGTCGGTGATGGCAAAGATCTCATCCATTTTGTGGCTGATATAGATAATGCCTTTGCCCTGCTGCTTCAGTTCACGAATGATCGCAAACAGATGTACCACTTCTCCTTCCGTTAATGCCGAAGTGGGCTCATCCATGATCAATACGTCGGCGTTATAAGATACCGCCTTGGCAATCTCAACCATCTGTTGGTTGGCGATGCTCAGCGTGCCTAGTTGAGTTTCCGGGTCTAATTTAATCTTGAGATGCGCCAACAGTTCGCGGGTTTTACGGTTCAATTCCTCGTGATTCACAAAACCCAGCTTGGCGGGTTCACGCCCCAGCCAGATATTTTCTGCCACCGTCATATGCGGCACCAGGTTCAGTTCCTGGTGGATCATGGAGATGCCCGAGTGCAAGGCTGCCAGCGTATCGTTAAACGTCACCGGTTGCCCTTTGACCTTGATAGTGCCTGCATCGGGACGATAAATACCGATTAAGCACTTCATCAGCGTTGATTTACCGGCTCCGTTTTCCCCCATTAACGCATGCACGCTGCCCGGTTTGATCTTGAGCGACACGTTATCCAACGCCTTAACGCCCGGGAACTGTTTGCTGATGCCTTCCGCCTCCAGCACATAAGGATACATACTGATAACCTCCGCCGTTATCCTGCCGATCGCTGTGAACGATGTCCCTCACCGTTTGGAAAGGGGCCGGTTGGTAATTACTTTTTATTCTTGTCGGCAAAGTCTTGGTAATTGGCTTTGGTGATCAGTTGGTAAGGGATCATGACGCTGCTTTCAACCTTCTCACCCTTAACCAGTTGAATGGCGGTTTGTACTGCGCCTTCCCCCTGGCCTTTGGCATCCTGGAAGATACTGAGGCTCAAATCCCCCTTCTTGATAAACTCCAGGGCATCTGGCGTGCCGTCGACACCCGCTACCAGCACACCGGTTTTCTTCGCCTGTTTCAGCGCCAGAATGGCACCGATCGCCATCTCATCGTTGTTGGAAGCGATAGCATCAATCTGCTGACCGGAGAGGATCCAGTCGGTCGTCACGTCAACCGCCTCTTTGCGGAAAAACTTGGCGGTTTGCTTATCGATGATATGAATATTCGGATATTGGGCCACCACTTCCTCAACGCCGCGGGTCCGGTCACGGGTGGCTTCACTGGAAAGCTCACCGAGCAGGATCATCACGTTACCCTTGCCGTTCATCAGCTTGGCCAGTTCCTCCATCTGCAGCTTGCCCGCCAGTTTGGAATCTGAACCTACGTAGGCCATACCGGCTGGCAGCGTGGCTTCTGGCCGACGGTTGACGAACACCAGTGGAATACGGGCGTTCTCCGCCAGCTTGATCATTGGCTTGACGCCCTGGGTATCCACCGGGTTAAGGATGATGGCATCGACCCCTTGGCTGACGAAGTTCTCTATCTGCTGGATCTGCTGTGCGATATCGCCTTTGGCATCTTCAAACTGGCCGCTGACGTTACCTTCCTGCTTCATTTTGTTCTGCATGGACTGGCGCAGGATGGTCAGGAAGTTGTCATCAAAGTAGGCCATCGACACGCCGATCTTGATATCTTTGGCTAACACCGAGGCTGGCAGCATGCACATCAGTAGCGAGGTGACGATCAATTTATTCAGCTTCATGTTCTGTACCCTTTAATCGTTAGAGTGAAGAGGCCTGTTGATTTGACGGCTAATGAAAAATATTTTTTACATTCAAACAACAACCCGCTCGTTATTATCGCCTTAAAGCCCTGTTCCACGCGGTATTTCATCAGTTAATACTGGTTGCGAGATACTTGGAGGTAATTAAAAAAAACATTTAAAACAATGTATTGAAATGAGTTCTTGATGTAATTGTTAAACACCTCATTCACTTGTCAAACGTTTGTTTCAAAATTGAGACTAATGAAATTTTTTAACCCAAACAAGCGAAACGTGCGTTTTGGAATGAGCAAATAACAAAAACATGACAGGGATCTAACAAATGGACGCAAAGTGACCGTCGGTCCGTCTGGTTTAGCGGCCTTTGCTCGAAGGGATTACGGCTGGGGTTAGCGGGGCGGGCGCAGCATGTGGCGCCCTACATGAGGAATTAGCGAACCGCTGGAAGCTTTTGCCGGAGCTAGTTTTGTTCTGAGACCAGCACGGCCAGCGTATCCGGCTCCAGGGCGCGGAAGATATGCGGCCGGTCGGCTGGGTAGCAAATATAATCCCCGGCATTCAGCTCAGCGGGCTCCTCCACCAGCCCGACCAAGGCGCGCCCCTGGGTGATGACGATGTGTTCCACCGAGCCTAACGGATGTGGATGAGAAAGGCGGTCTGCTCCCGGCTGGGTCGTCAGCAGATAGATATCCCGCCGTGCGCCAGGCGGGCAGGTTGCCAACAGCACTGCCGTATAGTTAGCCACTTCCGACACCACCGCAGCCCCTTCCCCACGCCGGATCACCTGCGTTTTACTCTGCTGCGGCTCCATCAAACGCGCAAAGGGGATATCCAGCGCGACGCAGAGTGCCCACAGCGTTTCCAGGCTCGGATTGCCATTCCCCGCTTCGAGTTGTGACAGCGTGGATTTGGCAATTCCTGCCCGGCGGGCAATTTCTGCCAGTGAGAGGCCCGTGCGCTGGCGTTCGCGCACCAAGGCTTCAGCAATGATATTGATGGGTTGTTTCATAGGCCGCGTAACTCACCTTATAACGAACGATCGTTCGACTTGTAAATCGAGATTGAAGTGTTCATTATAATAGAACAACCGTTCGTTTTGAGAAAGGCAGTGAGAAAAATAGTATGGCTAAAAACTTTTTCCCCTCGATCGATAAAGGGGTGATCAAAGGGATCGCGCTGGTCTGCCTGGCAGACGGCATCGTAGGGATCTCCTATGGTTCGCTGGCGACCGGCCTGGGTTTCGAGCTGTGGGTCCCGCTGATGCTGTCGTTACTGGTGTTGGCGGGTGCCTCTGAATTTCTGTTTATCGGCATCGTAGCCAGCGGTGGTAGCCCCTTTGCGGCAGCGGCAGCCGGGCTACTGGTGAATGCACGCCACCTGCCGTTCGGTATGGCAGTGAAAGAGGTGATCGAACGCAGCCGCTTTAAGTTATTGGGTTGCCATATCATGAACGATGAAAGCGTGGTGTTCGGCATTTCGCAACCAACGTTGACCAAAAAACGGGCAGCCTACTGGCTCTGTGGGCTGGGGATCGCCGCCTGCTGGCCGTTGGGCGTGTTGATTGGCGGCACCATTGGCAGCTTTATTCCCGATATCAATGCCATCGGGCTGGACGCCGTGTTCCCCACCATTTTGCTGGCCTTGATTGTTGGTTCGTTGAAAAATCTGCGCACCAGTATTTCCGCCTGCTCCGGCACCCTGATTGCCCTGGCTAGCGTACCCTTGGTACCGATTGGCATGCCGGTGCTGTTTTCACTGTTGGGTTTACTGATCAGAAAGCGAGAAAAATAATGGATAACCAAACACTCATCATTGGCATTCTGATCCTGGCCAGCGGTACCTTTGCGTTTCGCTTTGCCGGTTTCCTGCTGGGCCGCAGCCTGAGCTTTTCTGACCGGGTTCAGGCCTTGCTCGCCGACTCCGCCACCACGTTGCTACTGGCCGTAGCGGTGATCGCGACGTTGTTCGAAGGGCAACACTTTGCCGGTTATGCTCGCTTGGGTGGCGTGGCCGTGGGAGCATTATTAGCCTGGAGGAAAACGCCGTTAATCGTGGTATTGCTGGCTGCAGCGGCAGTGACGGCGCTGTTGCGGGTAGCCGGTGTGGCATAACTCACCGCTGGCCGGGTATGATGGCAGCCGGCAGGTATGCTGCCTCACCGGAGATGGGATAGAAATGGAGAAGCTCGCCACGTTAGCCGTAGTTGGAATAGTGCTGCTTGCGCCTTGGACAGCGCTACAGGCTGTGACGCCAGTGGGCCCAGGTTTTACCCCCGAGCGGCCAGCTTCGCTGTTTGACTGCCAGACCCCGTTGGTCAAGCTGTTAGCCAGCAGCAATCAGGCGTTGATCCGGGCGGAGAAAGTGCCAGCGGACAAGCTGGAAATTAATATTGAACCACGAGCTAACGGCATACAGGCCATTGAGTTGTTCGATCGCCGCAGGCCAGCCTCACCTGATTCGCCAGGGGCCGGACATCTTGGTTGGGTCATGTACGATCCGCAAACCGGACAGCTACTGGATAACAGTGCCGACGAACAGCATCCGCTGCAACTCACCTTTAATCCACAGTACGGCAAACAATATCAGCAATGCCTACAGAAGGAGCAGCGCTGTGCGACCATTTTGGACCAGATGAAATTAGGCCCAATCATTGCCGATTCCCCTAAATATGTGGTGCGTGGTAAAGGCCGGGCTTATTTTCACGCCGCCCCCACTGAGCAGTGCGTCAATGAATCTCAATTTGTGATCCCGAATGACAAGGTGCAAGTGGTGGGTTATGCCGCGCTTGAGCCCGTCGAAGGTGAGAAAAATGGCTATCTGTTAGTCGGTTATGGCAATGCCTCCGGCTGGATAAACGTTGACCGCCTGGCCCCGCTCGACGAGATTTGCCAAGATGCCCAGGCCGGCGCCGAAGCTGCAATAAGCAAGGCGGCCTCACCTACGGCGAAGTATCTGGTGAAGAGCAAAAAACTCTATTTTTACGACTCGCCGGATAAGCTCTGCCAAGATGAAGGCGGGAAGTTTGTCGTCAATGGCGATAGCGTTACCGCCACGCACGGGCAGCCTTATAAGGACTTTTTGTTTGTAAGCTATATTCACCCCAAAGCCGGCGATAAAACCACGGGCTGGGTGAAGGCTGATGGTTTGGCTGGGCAATAAATCCAGGCCCGAGTGGCTCCCTCGCCCTTTGAGAGAGGGGAAGCACTCTAAAACCCACCGAGCGGTGGGTTAAATAGCGTGATTGATCAATCAGGCCGCCAGCTCAAATAAGTAGAGCGTGTAATCAACCTTGCTCGCCACATTACCCGGCGTTGCGCGGCCGGTACTGCAGAAGTTTGCGGCGAAGGAGGCATAAACCTCACCATTCATCACCGGGAAAAACGCCGAACTCACCATCTGAGCATTACTGCCCGCCTGCACAATATTGTTTTGCTGGTCACGCAGCTGAATTTGTACGTTACCTGCCTCCGCCATATTAATCAGGCCGCCGGTGACAGCATCAACCGTGGCGCCCCCCTCAAAAAACACCAAGGCGTGAGTATATTGCTCCGGGATACCTGCAACGCAGATGTCGAAGCGGGTTGCCTGTGCCTGGGCACCTGAGTTTGCCAGCTGTACTTCGCTTACTGCCCCAAGCTGCACATAGCCATTTTGGGTTTCGCTGCCGTTAACGCTGACGGTGAGGCCAGCACTGCGTGGCCGCTGTACAATAATGCCACCCTCTTCAATCCCCATGGTTTGGGCAACGATTTGTCCAGCAAAATTGATGGTTCCATTGACGGTATTATTCATTGTAAATATCCTTATTCTAATAAGAGAGCACAGTGAAACTGATGTTCCACCCGATTTAATTCGCAGTGTTTGTTCTGCTTAACTAAATATTACCCACTTAATGATAAGGGTTCCTTTTGTTACCGTTGTGCTGTCAATGGCAGGACGGGGATAGTGTCAACCACCGCGAATAGTGCCACGCCATATAAAATCGGCATGATACATCCGCATTTCTCCTGGACTATCCAGCCCCTGCTCAGACTCCAGGTTTTCTTCCTTCTCTTCCTCTGCCATCAGCCATGCCACCGCATCCTGGGCAAACTGTTCCACTGGCTGGGTAAACGTGGTGAGGTTGTAGGAGGACCATGCCGCCTGCGGAATATCATCGAAGCCAGCAACACAAAGATCCTCTGGAATGCGTAGAGCAAAGCGATAGCGCGCCTCATCCATAAAGCCACAGGCCAGCAGATCGGTCACACAGAACACCGCATCAGGACGTTCCCGCCGGGTTAACAAGCGGTGCGCCAGGATCTGCCCACTCTCATAGGAGGTGGTGCCAAAACGTTCGACGGTGACCGCCAGCCCCGCCGCTTGCGCCGCCTGGATAAAACCACGTTCACGCGCCATCAGGCTTGGCGTGCCCGCCAAAGAGTTGGCAAACGCGATCCGCTGGCAACCCGCACGGGCAAACGCCATCACGATCCGCCCCGCCGCCTCTTCGTTATCCTGGTTGATACTGAGTGAACCCGGCAACGCGTCGTTACGGTTAATCAACACCAGCCGCTGGCCGTGCTTGTGGCACAGGCGAGCGATCGCACTGTCCGGCATGCCGGACAGGACAAAAGAGGCATCCGCACGGAAGTTAATGGCCTGCTGCAACGCCTGCGATACGCTGTCATCGGGACGATCGGTGTTGATCAGCATGGTAATTTTCCCCGCTTCCTGCAAATGCTGGGTCAGTAATCTTACCAGGCTGGCCCGATAAGGCGTCGCCAGTTCTGACACGATCAGGCACACAATGCCGCTGCGATTACGCACCAACCCCCGCGCCAGATGATTAACGTGATAGCCCAGCTCTTCAGCGGCCCGCATCACCCTTGCACGGGTTACCGCCGACACGCTGGCACCGGGCGTATAGGTGCGAGAAACTGCCGAACGGGAGACCCCCGCCAGCTCCGCCACGTCTTTCGCACTGATCATCATTTTGTCTACCGCCATCTTTACACCCATCCATCGCGCGTTGGTGAAAATTTTGCCGCACTTTGCAAAGCTGTGCAAATTTTTATTGGCATGATTGTTCCATTTTTGTGACGAAGAGGTTGAATTATTTCGCAGCGCAATTGACAGTGCGATTTTTATCCTCTAGTTATTTGCACACACGTGCAAAGAAATGGCGACAACGTATCGCCACCCTACACCAACCAGGAGAACACCATGCATCGAGTCAATCTGATGGCGGCCATCGTCGCTGGCACCGCGCTCTCAGCCTTCTCTGTCCACGCTGCCGAGCAGTTGAATATGATCTGTTCCGCTGACGTCGTGGTCTGTGAGCAAATGACCAACTTGTTTGAGCAACAGCATCCGGATATCAAAGTCAGTATGGTGCGCCTCTCCGCCGGGGAAGCCTATGCCCGTATTCGCACCGAAGCTCGCAACCCGCGCACCGATATCTGGTGGGCAGGCACTGGCGATCCGCATATGCAAGCGGCCAATGAAGGGTTAACCCAGGCCTACCAGTCACCGCTACTGGATCAACAGCAAGATTGGGCGCGTAAGCAGGCAGAAAGCGCCAACTACCGCACCGTGGGTATCTACGCCGGGGCGCTGGGCTGGGGTTACAACACCCAGCTACTGGAGCAGAAAAAAATCAAAGCCCCGACCTGCTGGAGCGATCTGCTAGACACGGCTTACAAGGGCGAGATCCAGATGGCTAACCCGAACTCTTCCGGCACCGCTTACAACACACTCGCCACTCTGGTTCAACTGATGGGCGAGGAGAAAGCCTTCGACTACCTGAAAAAACTCAACGCCAATATCTCGCAGTACACCAAGTCGGGTTCAGCACCGGTTAAAGCGGCGGCGCGCGGTGAAACCACCATCGGCATCGTCTTTATGCATGATGCCGTCGCCATGCAGGTGGATGGCTTCCCGGTCAAGGCCGTTGCCCCCTGTGAAGGCACCGGATTTGAAATTGGCTCCATGTCGATTGTCAAAGGTGCTCGTAACCTCGCTAGCGCCAAGGTGTGGTACGACTGGGCGCTGAGTGCCGAGGCTCAGTCACACATGAAAGACGCCAAATCTTACCAACTGCCGTCAAACCGTAACGCAGCGATCTCCGAATACTCTCCGCGCTTCGAAAACATCAAGCTGATTGATTACGACTTTAAAACCTATGGCGATACGGCAAAACGTAAAGAGTTGCTCAGCCGCTGGGATAAAGAGATCGGTGCCAGCGCTCAATAATCATCACGTCATCCTCCTCCGCGCCGATGCGTTTGCTAAGGCGCTAACAGGAATCATGCATGTTTGAGGTCACAATGAATGCTCAAAACCGCCGATTGGATGGGGCTTTGGTGCTGGGAGCGCTGGCAGTGTTGCTGCTGCCCTGGTATAGCCAGGAAGCCGGATTCTTCGGCTTTGGCTGGCTGAATACGCTCTGGCAGGATCGGCAGAATGCCCCGGCCTTATGGCAGATACTGGCGTTTCAACGCCCCTGGCTGGCGATTGCCCTGTTACTGCTGTTAACGGGTGCGCTAGGTCGGCTGCTACAGGTGGGCCGGTTACGCTCCCAATTACTGATATATGCCAGTGCCGTGGGCATTTTGTTCCTGCTGTTTGAAGGCCATGCCATCGGCTACAACGGTTGGAACTGGCAATGGAGCGAACAGCTGTTTGGTGCGCTCGGTGACGGCCAACCCGCTTTTGGGGCTGGCGCGATCCTGCTTCTCACCACCTTTTTGCTGTTGTTCTCTTTTGGGCTTGCCGAACGTGGCGTGCTGAAGGGCGATGCCTTTGTCGTCAGCTCGATTGTACTGCTAGTGGCGCTGGTCAGCACCTTCGTGCTCTATCCCGTACTGAGCATGTTCGTCGCCTCGGTACAGGACGTGGATGGCTCGTTTAAGCCAGATGGCCTGCTCACCAATATGCGCGATCCGGCGATCTGGAGCCTCAGTTGTTTAAGCGGTGGCACTTGCGGCACCGCCTGGCGCACTCTGTGGCTGGCACTGATGACCGCCAGCGGTTCTACGCTGCTTGGCCTGGCCTTTGCGCTGGCCGCCACCCGCACGCCGCTGCCATTCAAGAAAGGGTTGCGCATGCTGTCCGTGCTGCCGATCATCACGCCGCCCTTCGTGATTGGCCTGGCGTTGATGCTGCTGTTTGGCCGTTCTGGTGTGGTGACCGAACTATTATTCACCCTGTTCGGCATTGAGCCTGGCCGCTGGCTGTATGGTTTGACCGGGATCTGGATCGCTCAGGTGCTCTCCTTCACGCCGATCGCTTTTCTGGTGTTGATTGGCGTGGTGGAAGGCGTTAGCCCTTCGCTGGAGGAAGCCTCGCAAACCATGCGCGCCAATCGCTGGCGTACCTTCCGCTATGTTTCATTGCCGTTGATGGCACCTGGGCTGGCGAATGCCTTTCTGATCGGTTTTATCGAAAGCATGGCGGATTTCGGTAACCCAATGGTGCTTGGCGGCAGCCACGGGGTACTGTCGACCGAGATCTTCTTCTCGGTGGTCGGGGCGCAGAACGATCCGAGCCGCGCGGCGGTGCTGGCGATCATCCTGCTGTGCTTTACGCTCAGCGCCTTTGTTTTGCAGCGTCTGTGGCTGGCAGGGAAGAGCTTTGCCACCGTCACCGGCAAAGGGGATGCAGGTACGCACTGCGGGCTACCGCGCGGGTTGCGCTATGGCGTGTATCTGCTGGTGATCCCTTGGGGCCTGTTCACGCTGGTCGTCTACGGCATGATCCTGATCGGCGGGTTTGTCCAGTCCTGGGGACTAGACAGCAGTCTGACGTTAGCTCATTACGCCCGTGCCTTCGGTTTTCACTGGAACGATGGCCAGATCGTCTGGACCGGCGTGGCTTGGAACTCGTTCTGGACCACCATGGAGATCTCGCTGATTGCCGCACCGCTCACGGCCATCGTCGGCATGCTGACCGCCTGGCTGATCGTGCGGCAAAAGTTTGTTGGCCGCCAGGCCTTCGAGTTTATGTTGATGCTCAGCTTTGCCATCCCCGGCACGGTGATCGGCGTCAGTTACATCATGGCCTATAACCTGCCACCGTTAGAGATCACCGGTACGGCTCTGATCCTCGTTGCCTGCTTTGTGTTCCGCAATATGCCGGTTGGCGTACGCGGTGGCATCGCCGCCATGAGTCAGTTGGATCGCAGTCTGGACGAGGCTTCGCTCACGCTACGCGCCAGCAGTTTCCGCACCCTGCGCAAGGTGATCCTGCCACTGTTGAAACCTGCTATCAGCGCGGCCCTGGTCTATGCCTTTGTGCGGGCGATCACTTCCATCAGCGCGGTGATCTTCCTCGTCAGTGCCCAGTACAACATGGCCACCTCCTACATCGTTGGGTTGGTTGAAAACGGAGAATACGGCGTGGCTATCGCCTACTCCTCAGTGCTGATCGTGGTGATGATGGCCGTGATCCTGACCTTCCAACTGCTGGTCGGCGAACGCCGCCTGCGCCGCGTATCCCGCATTGCCACACCGCCGGCGATCCCTCCGGCAACCTTACAACAGGAGAATGCCGTATGACTGCCATTCGTTCCGGTTCGGTGGTGTTTGAAAACGTCACCAAACAGTTTGCCGATTTTGTCGCCCTGCCCGGCCTTTCTCTTACCGTCGAGCCAGGGACGCTAGTGACGCTGCTCGGTCCTTCCGGCTGCGGAAAGACCACCACGCTGCGTCTGCTGGCTGGCTTGGAGCACCCAACTTCGGGGCGCATCCTAATTGGCGGCAAAGACGTAACACATCTGCCCGCCAACGAGCGTGACATCGCGATGGTTTTCCAATCCTACGCCCTGTTCCCGCATATGAACGCGTTGGACAACGTGATGTACGGCCTGCTCGCCAGCAAGCTATCGCGTAAAGAGGCGCAGGATCGGGCACGTGAGGTGCTGAAGTTGGTTGGCCTGGAAAGCATGGGCCAACGTCTGCCCTCCGAGCTGTCTGGTGGACAGCAGCAGCGCATCGCCGTGGCGCGTGCGCTGGTGTTAGAACCGCAGGTGTTGTTGCTCGACGAACCCCTCTCCAACCTTGACGAACGCCTGCGCCGCCGCGTGCGTACCGAGATCCGCGATTTGCAACAGCGCCTCGGCTTTACGGCGGTGTACGTCACCCACGATCAGGAAGAAGCGTTGGCGGTTTCCGATAAGATTATTGTCATGAAAGACGGGCATATTGCCCAACAAGGGGCACCGCAGGAACTCTATCACTCCCCCGCTTCGGTGTTTATCGCCGACTTTATGGGCGAGGCGAATATCCTGCCCTGCGCGATTGAACGGGTGGAGGGGAATGAGGCGCTGATCAGCCTGGGCAACCGTCAATATCGGATACCGGGAGCCAAAGCCCGCCCCGGTGCCGCCCAACTTTCGGTACGCCCGCAGTTTATTACCCTGCATGCGGACCAGGCTGGCGCGTTGAACGGAGAAGTGACCCACAGCATCTGGCTCGGCGACCACATCGAATATGAAGTGAAAACCGACCTCGGCGCACTGTTTATCGTCGACGTGCAGATGGAGCGCCAACTGACGCCGATGACCCGCGTGGCCATTGATTTTAAACCTCAGGGGCTGGCACTGATTGCCCAGTGAGCCCAAATTTAAGGACTTGATATGAATGAGCAGATTTCCCAACGCCTGGCGTTGGCCGAGCAGGTCGCACGTGAGGCGGGAACCAGGGCGCTGGACTATTTCAACCGCCGCGAAAGCCTGGTGATTGAAACCAAGCGTGATGCGCAGGACGTGGTTTCCATCGCCGATCGCGAAGTTGAATTGTTGATCCGCGAGCGTATTGCACAGCAGTTCCCAGACGACGGTTTTCTCGGTGAAGAGTTTGGCCTGCAATCCGGCAGTTCGGGCTACACCTGGGTGGTCGATCCGATCGACGGCACCAGCCCCTTCGTCAACGGCATGCCGAACTGGTGCGTTTCCGTTGCCGTCATTCACCATGGCGATCCGGTGATTGGCGTGATTATGGCGCCTTGCCAGCAGGAGTGTTTTGTCGCGGCACGTGGCGCAGGCGCAACGCTTAATGGCAAGCCGCTACACGTCGATCCGGCGCGCACGCTGCAAAATCACATCACCGGCTTTGGTGCCAACAGCTATGTGGCCCCCGAACGCGTTGGTGAGATCGTCGCTGAGATCACGGCGGTTGGCGGCAATTTTTTCCGCAACGGTTCCGGGGCCATGATGTTGGCCTGGGTTGCCGCAGGCCGGCTGGTCGGTTACTACGAACCTTATATGCACGCCTGGGATTGTCTGGCGGGTTACTGCCTGGTGAACGAGGCTGGTGGCTGGACGCATCCATTTAATACTGGGGAAAACCACCTGCTGCACGGCGGGCCGGTGCTGGCCGTTGCCCCCGGAGCCAAGGATGAGCTGTTACGGATCGCACGGCTGTAACCCGTGTTCTCTCTGTTTGGGGCCGGACCATTGTCGACCCCGACGGATTAACAGGTTGAGCTTGTTTACTCAACCTGTTGTTCTTCAATATCATATTTTACCACCACATCGTTCAGATATAGCCGTTCGGACTGTAATACCACCGAGTCCTGCCCTTTGGTGGAGATATCACGCCAGATTTCATTCTGCCGGTAAATGCGCTGTTGCCGACGGATAAATCGGTGGGATTTCTGGTAGACATGATACTTAACCGTGCGGGGAGCCGAGCACAGCAGCTCACCTTCCAACTGATGCTCTGCAACGTTGAACACCAGTTGAAAGCTATCCTGAGTCGGGTTATACAGCACCAGATCGATATAGTTGTAGAAAATGGCGGCTCCCGAGCCAAAAGGCAATATACGGCCTTCGTCCGGGAAAGGATCAAAACTGTGATTTGCCCGTTCGGCCACCACCAACGGTGAGTGGATCGCCATCCAGTGGATTAAATTGCTGAGCTGGCAAATGCCGCCGCCAATACCACTGCGCGCTTCGCCAAACGACAGCTCCATCCCTTCAACAAAACCACGCGCGCGAGTCGGTTTCCCCACCAGCTTACAAAATGAGAAATACTCACCCGGCTTGATAATAATTCCACTGGTTGCCGCAACCGCCAGCCGCAGATTAATCACTTTATTGTGCTGCAAGCCTATATCGCTATTGCCCAGCTTGCGGATCAGCTTCGAGGTGTGCTTGATAAAACGGTGATCCAGCCGCTGCCCCGGCGTTTTCTCACTGGCGTACCGGCGCGATGACCATTGCCACGCAAGATGGCGCAAAACTCGCTTTTGCCGAACTCGCAGCCAATAAAGCAGTGGATGATAGGATGATAAAGGCCTGCGCATAGCGTTAATCCATTAACCAGTAACTTAATGATAAATTAGGAGAAAACCCATTAACCACCACGTTATGGCATAGTGGTCAAGGAACAGCACCGTTCAGTATACCCGAGCACGGGGTAAATCACTCAGCCTGGTGGTATAAGCCGGTGACAACAGTTCACGCTTCATCGACCACACCTGCTGCGTACCCTGGCCAGCAAACCACAGCTTGGCCCGGCCCGAGTTATTGATATGATCCATCACCTGCATCAGCTTTTCGCTACCGGGCCTTGGTTGATAGTCGTCAAACAGTTCGAGCTGGGCGATACCCCGGCTGAAAAAATCCTGCAGCATCACGCCGCCCTTATCGAAACGATGACCGGGTTGCCAAATGGCATCCAGGCAGCGCATCGCAGCAGCAATAATATCGCGGGTATCTTGCGTTGGCGTGTTCAATTTGACGCTGGCCGAATTACCGTAATAGGCCTCGTGAGTGGCGAACGGACTGGTTTTGATCCAGGCGCTGACGTGCCGACAATATTGCCGTTCCGCCCTGAGCTTTTCTGCCGCCCGCGTGGCGTATAAGCAGATCGCCTGATGCATATGTTCATACTCGGTGATGCGCTCACCAAAGCTACGGCTGCTGATAATCTGCTGCTTGGTTGGCGCGAACTCTTCCAGTTCCAGGCAAGGCTCGCCACACAGTTCCCGCACAGTACGTTCGACTACCACGCTGAAACGTTTACGTATCATGGTGGTGCTGGCATCAGCCAGTTGCAGCGCACTTTCTATCCCCATCGCGTTCAGCTTTTTTGCTATCCGCCGCCCAATGCCCCAGACCTCTTCTACTGGCACTTTATGCATTAGCTTACGCTGCCGCTCCAGGCTGGAAAGGTCGACCACGCCGTCGGTTTGTTTCACCCATCTTTTGGCAGCAAAATTTGCCAGCTTGGCCAGCGTTTTAGTTTGTGCGATCCCGACCCCGATCTTCAGCCTCGTATCGCTCCGCACTTTGTCCCGGATCTGCCGCCCAAACAGTTCCAGATTCCCGCAATTAGGTACCGAGGAGAGATCGAGAAAGCTTTCATCGATAGAATAGATCTCAACGCGGGGGACTAACTCTTCCAGTGCCGTCATCACCCGAGCTGACATATCGGCATACAGCTCATAGTTACTACTGAAAGCGACACCACCCGCACGTTCCAACTGCTGCTTGACCTTGAAATACGGCCCGGTCATCGTCATCCCCAATTTTTTGGCCTCTTGGTTACGGGCCACTACGCAGCCATCATTGTTTGATAACACCACCACCGGGCGGCCACGCAGATCGGGCCGCCATAGCATTTCACAGCTGGCATAAAAGCTGTTCACATCGGCCAGCGCGTACATTATTTCAGCCTCGTAATAGTCGACACCACGACGCCAACGATATCTAAATCTTCAGCTCCATCATGTAGCGGGATTGGCTGGTAGTTGGGGTTCATCGGTTCAAGCTGTACGACTGGCCGTAGACATAACCGCTTTACCGTGAACTCCCCACCAACGCTGGCGATCACGATATCGCCATGTTCGGCCCCAATGCTGCAATCGACCACCAGCATCGAGCCATCGGTAATACCCGCCTCCAGCATGCTTTCACCGGAGGCATAAAGAAAGTAAGTGGCGTTCGGGTGGCTAATGCAGTATTCGTTGAGATCGATCCTGGCATGGACGTAGTCCTGCGCCGGGCTTGGGAAGCCAGCAGGCACCCGATCGGAAAACAGTGGCAGGTACAATTTCTCTGGGGTTGGTGTTGGAACAAAGTGTTTCATAGGGGTATGTCTCTATACTGTGTTTTTATACAGTATGGTTGTGCTGAATGGCTGACGGAAGAGAGATTTTCAAGGTGAATGATATGGGTATGATCGGTAAGGAAAGAAAGTCAGGTTAGGCTGCGACCAGTGTAGGGGCGCTGCATGCTACGCACGTGCGGCAGAGAGTTAAAGAATTACGAACTCCAATTTCCCTTATAGAACCTAAAATTGGTTACTCAATATCTGACCCCGGCGTAAAGCAAACGCCTTGACAGATTTCTATAAGTTGATTAACTCAGTCTTAGGACATGTTTTAGTACTTAGCTAACCCGGTAGGCTTATGAAAATTATTGCAGGTACCCTTTTAATCATCCTGTTGGCTGGGTGTTCTACGGTCAGCGTTTCTGGCTCTGGCGGGAGTTCGGGGCGTTCAACGGCCACCATTGGCATCGGTTCTGGCGTCCGTCTTTGATAACGACATCCGCGCAGGTCTTCTGGCTGGCGCGAAGCCGTTAACTCAGGTTTTTTCGAAGAGATCGATAATCTCGTACTCTCCACCGATCACGGGTTTGCATAAGATTTTATAACCATCGCTATCAAAGCCCGGCGCCGCAATCATTAACTCCCCCGCTTCATCCAGGCTATCTACTGCACCCAGCCATAACCAGTGGTGAATAATATGGTACTGCGCCATATCAGCCCCCTGCTCTCGCAAGGCTATCGGGCCACGCCACGGCCAGCACACCACTCGGCTTTGCTCGAGCGCTGAGGCCAAGCGCTGCTGATGATCGGCCAGGCTTTCTTTACCGCAGCAAGCTCCGGTACAACGCTTCAATGCCGAACGGAAACAAGGGCGGCCTTTGCTTAATGGCTCAAGCCCCAACAGCCCATAACACAGCTGGTGCTGTTCGGCGATAGACTGCAGCGCTTGTAGTGCCGCGCGCCGGTTGGCAAAAAGGCCAAACAGCCCAGCGTGCCGGGCAAAATCGACCTCTTTGGCATACACCACCGTGGGTTTGTCATCATTGAGTTGCAACGCGCAGAGCTGCCTGTTGCGGCGCAGGCGTTTATTGAACAGCGGTTGCTGCTGTTTAATCAGTTGCGCTTCCAGCAACAACGCCCCTATTTCACCCGCTGTTCTGATAAAGGTGATACGCCTGGCCTGGCGCAGCATGGCTGCTTCGTCTGGGGTACGCAAATGTGCAAGCACCCGGCTGCGAAGGTTCACGCTTTTACCGATGTAGAGCGGCATGGTTTCGCACTCGCCGTGGAACAGGTATACCCCAGGTAGAGCAGGCAAGCCTTCCAGCCATTGGCGTAGGTGTTCCGGGTACTGGTAAATGGCTTCTGCTTCAAACTCGAGCCTTGGTGCGGCAGAACGTCTGGTCAATGACAAACTCCATACTGATTTTTTATACAGTATAGCGGGTTGAGTGGGGGTTTGAAGGAGTTTGTGGTCAAGCTATTCCTCTCACCCTATCCCTGTAGAGGCACTCATGATACCTACGATTTGTTCGGGGAGAAGAGGAGCTTTCTCCCAAAGAGGGTTAAATAAATATTTAAAATCAATATGATAAAAAAAGACCGAGTACGATTCCTTTATGTGCCAATTTATCAATAAAGCATTTAAATTCAAAGTGATAAGCTAAAAATCCAGCAGAAACAACCTCTCATTACCTTCGTTTTCCATCCTTTAGTTTCAAATACCTATCAGATTTCTCGTTTCAATTCGGGAATATTTCGGCACCAAAAACCGCGAAATTCGATATCAATATTATGACCGGTCACCATTACCTCTAACCAATGCAGCCGCATCCCGCAGGACGCCTTTGTGAAGCGTGTTGCCCACAGCCCTACGTTTCGATTCCAGCGCATTTACGATAGCCATGCGATCAACCAACTGGCCACGCCCGATCAGTTCAACAACCACAACTCCGATCTCTGAGGCGATCAGCCCACATCTTTCTTCGTCCAGAATCATAGCAACCTCCGGTTAATTTCCATTCAATGTAGCATGGCGATGGCGAGCAGAGAAAAATTCACCCTGATGTTACAATTTTCGGATTGATAGCGATCGGGAACCGCACATGCGCAAGTTAACAGTCATCCGGATCGCTCATGCACATGTCGTTCAGCGCATATGTGAGCACGCTTAACAAAGCAGGTTCCTGTTGCCGTACTAATCCGTCCTTTCCTTGCACATGATTCCGCCAACAGAATATCCACTCCCATAATTTATAATATAGGCTGAGCCTGGGCTAACTACGTAAGATTTATAACCAGATTCATCCAACCCAGTTTTTGAACCATTAGAATTAAGTGTAACCACCCCAGATTTAAAATGCTCTGCATTCTTAGTGAAGACCTCAAATCTATTTCCATAATCTGATATCAGCACCAAACGTCCATCGCGAACATCCTTGCATTCATAGCGTTCAACATTGATACTATTTTCTTTGCCATTTGAAACTTGTGGTGATTGTTTTTCAAAATTTGTTTTTATTACCGTGTCATAGACTACAAATGCTGTGTCATACCAGCGCTCTACACACTCATGTGTAGAGCACTCTTCACGTGAGTTCCATAACTCCCTAGTTAAGTTAGAGAAGCCTTTTTTGTTTTGAACTACATTTTTTGCTCTATCGTACACCTTGCTTAAAACATCATCATAATTTGATAACTCCTTATCAGAACAAATGGTTTTTTCCGCGAAACTTTTCGCCTTAGTGCAATCGAACGATGCCGCGCTTGTTTGATATGAAAAACCAATAATTATTAGCGATAAAATTGAAAGGTTAGTGATTTTCATTTTCTATTCCTACCATGGACAGTTAAGCGCAGTGTACACGATCAACACTGCGTTTAAAATGCACCAACACAACGCGCGCTTAGGGTGCGTCAGGCCATGTGATGTCAGGCGCTTTAGATACGTCAACACGACTGAGCATAACGCTATATCGCTCCCAGGCATCTAGTTTAGCCCCTTCCTCCTGAGTTGCCATGCCAAGCTTAACTGCGCGTGCTAATGGCGTTATAGCGCCTTCAGCATCATCAATGAGTTGTTGCTTTTTCATGGTAGCAATAAGAATCGCATCCTCTTTGCCCACCTCGACAGCGACCCATGCGGGCTTGCCACTTTTAGAACCCAGCCCCATACCAGGCGGCGGTGTAGAAAGGTATTTTTTATATTCTGCTTCACTGATTTCAGTTGCATCAGCGGGCCAGCTTCCTTGCTCTTCATACCGCTCTTTTTCTATGATATCTGTTGGATAAAATCCTTTCTTTGTTGCGCTGAAGTAAATCATTTTATGCTCCTATTGCCATCCAACTAGCCGCTGTTTCACTGCTTCTCATGATCAGTGTGCAACCTGTAAGTGATCTTGATGAAACAATGATATTCTCTGTCGATAACCCTGATTGGGCGATCTGAGTAATAAAGACAGCAGAACATGTGCCCGGAAATGCAACAGGGAATGTAACGTTTGTCGTATCCCCACTTCTATTAATAATACCTCCCTGCACAATCATGCCCGAGCGATTATTTCTGCTAATCCAGTTACCAGACACATCCGTAAAACTTGATTGCGACGGCGGCGGATTATTTGGACTGTATACTCGCTGCCCCGACTCGAGTAACTGTGAGCCGATGTACGTTGTTAGATGCCCATTATTATCAATTGAAAATCCTTTCCCGGTTAGTAACGAAGTAAAAGTAACGCTACCATCAAGTTTTGCAGCCAGTTCAAATAAACGAACACCATCTACATCGTTAATTAATATTGCGCCATTTTGCGCAGACAGGTTACCAATTGCTGTCGCGTTCCCGTTTATATACCCCCCACTAGCCGGATAGGCCCCTATATCCGATGGTGTGGGTTTGTTTTCTGTACTGTAATAAGACTGGAACGGCCCCCACACTCCACCAGGTGATGAGCGATATCTGACATAGGTTTTCGTAGAGGATGCACCAGCCTGCCAAAATAATTGTTTTGCCGATCCACCGTCATATTTGATACACAACATTTCCCATGACGCTGTTGCAATCGGGGTATTGATGGAATTATTGGCTTCCAGCGAATAAAAACCGTTTTTATCCGCAGCATTCGCATCCGTGATTTTTATGCCATAAGTACCCAGTCCCCATGCGCCGTTCTGCATCAACCTTCCCGCAGTTGCATCAGTGACGGAGGTCTGCGCATCACGAAACGCAGCCGTCCCCAGCCCGGCATAGATTGCTCCAGGGTTAGCCACGTTGAAGAAGGTCCTGGTGTTGTCCATCAGGCACACCAGAGCCACGTCCTTCAGGATATCGTTGGCAACCAACGCGGCTTTATTCCCTTTATACAGAGGGAAAGTCCCAAGAACCCGCCCACCCATTGTAAGATGCAGCGTACTGGCACCGGTGTTGTTCTGTGTGGGATAGACGATAACCGGCGATCTCAGCACCCAGTCAGTCGAACCGTTCAGGAAATACGTTGCCGGTAGCTCTAGCGTCAGTGCATTTGCAGTACCACCAGCCACCGCGGCAGTGTAATGTCCACTCTGAAGTTGTTCGATTTGCACGAACTGGTTCTCTGAACCGCGCGTCGCAAAGTTGGCGATCACATCGTTCAGGGACCAGCCTTTAGCCGCGGTACCCTCCTGGCCACGCACAACTGTCAGCATATCGTTGTTGACGGCAGTAAGGTGGCAAACTTCGAACACGGTTTCTTTCGCATCCGTCAACGTGATTTTCGCGTAGGTCTTGAGGAGGTTTGAGTCGTTGGCGTAGTCGTAAGTAAGCAGACCTGCAAAACGTGCCCCCGCGCCAGGCATCACCTGTATCGTGGTCTGGGTCGCCGTAATATCTGCTGCCAACGACGACACGACGTTGTTTCCAAATCCAATAATCATGGTTCAACCACCGTTACAGAGTAGGTATAAACAAAGGGGAGCTTGACCAGAGACTGGCTGATCGCATCTTTCAGGAAATAGCCAACGCCATCGCCATAATCGGGGATCGTGATAGTGAACACGCCGTTATTGACCGTTACGCTGATATCGAAGGTGCTTTGCAACGGCGGATCGATGCCATTCGTGCCATGAATAAATCGCGCCAGGCGGCGCTTGAGCCAGTCGATACAAAAGTGCGATCCGTCACCTTTGTAAAAATTCCAGGTCAGGATCCGTTTGAAATAATCATCGGGTACGTATGACGCCGAGCCAGGTACGTAATTTTTCAGTCCGGCATAAGGGATCGCGTTGTACTCGATGGTGTTGTAGGCACCACGGGCGATCGCATCTTCCGATATTTGCAGTAATGGCCGCCCTTCCCCGTAAATACCCAGCGCGATCCAATCCAACAGTTCACCCGTGATGGATGGAGAGGTCCAGCACGGCAAATTCAACGCATTGAGCTCGTCAAGATACCCTTGAGCAAGCGAGTTATAAGCCGTAAAAAAGGCGACGATGTTGGGGTCACTGTTGTATTGCGTATACGGATAAGCGGGAATGATTTTCTCAATTAGAGCTTGCATATTGCTTCACCTGAATTTGTCCTGCCGAGGTGGAGAAATAGGCGTAGGTGTCGCCATAAACCAGACTGGTATCTGCTTCGGGTGGTTTAATTACGCCATTAATGCCAATCTGAACCTGGATCATGGAAACCAGCGAGGAAGCTACCAGCCCTTCAACGGACTTAAGGAAAATTTCTTGTATCTGGAAAATGTTTATCGGCTGACCAACGGCGATTGCGTTAACATAATCGGCAATATTCTGTTGCACCGCACTTTCTATTCCGGCCGGATCTATGTACGTCGTGGACGCCGAATTCCACGTTATCAGAACCGTCGCGTTCTGCGATGACGGTACGACAAACGGCACTCGGTAAACATCTGGATAAACTGTGATCGGTATTGTTTTTTTCTCCACTTCAGCACCTGAGGGATTTGAGACCTCATTGGTCAGAATGGAAATATCCGGCACGGCTTTATAGATCGCGTAAGCAACTTCGTAAGGATCCCCACCACCGACAACCGCCACCCATTTACCGAGCGATGCCTGGCGATACGAAATCAGGTTTTCCTGAACGCCGGCTACTTTATTCAAAGCTGACCGTAAACAATCCGGAGTTCCCTGTACGCCGAACATGCCAGCCTGCATAACCTGCGACCGATAAGACGCGTAGCCTTGTTTCTCGGCGCCCGGTAAACCCGCCGTCAAGTTGGTACAGGTCACCTGGTACGTTTCAGGTACAGAGGTTTTCACCTGGTTAACCGTCCCTGCGGGTACCGGCCATGTCCCCTCGGTTGTAGCCACACAATACAAGGGTTCCGTCTGACCACTAGCGGGGATAGCCGCGTCACGTCTTACGGTATAAAAATAGGTGCCATCTCCGACGGTAAACCCTTTCGGAATGCCAAACCCCGGCGGCCCTGAAAATACGACATATACAGATGTATTCGTGCCCTCACCTTGCTGCACACCATATATAGCCCCAAGCTGCATAAGAAGATGAATGTTCGCAGCGTAGGGGCTGCATGAGTTGATAAGATCAACTCGAGCCTGATCACAGACCAATAATGCCCCTGTACTGGTACTGACCATGTCCTCGATCAATGAGCCGGGCAAATCGGTTGTGATCCCGGGCGAGAGCTGAACCGCTGTAGCAATAACCTGTTGTCTCAGCTCATCTGCTGTTTTCGGCACAGGGCCGGAAATATCATAAATAACGGGTAAATCACTCATACATACACCTGCGCCACTATTTTCGAGCCTGAGTTGGTGATTGCCGAGATGTTGTAAACTGGCGGGTCAACCTCGGTAAGTGCAATCTGGAGAGAGGAAAAATATCCACTGAACTGCTGTTGCAGCCTGTTCACGTAAAACGTGGGAATAATTTGCTGGATCACCGAACCGCTTGCCGGAATACCGTGGTTTGCAAAAAAGGGTGACTCCTGCGGTGCTAGTTTGAGGTTCTGAACCAGCGTGGTGAGATAAACTGCGTCATTGAAACCGTTCGCGTCGGTGGTGATCATTACCCATTTTCCGGTTTCATCTTGCCCGTATGTTCTCATTTGGTAATGCTCCCGTCGAATTGTGTCGTTGGCCCCCCAGTATCTTGCCCATCGTTTCCATTACTGTGCTGATGGGAGTTCACCCAGGTAAGCAACTGCTGCCAGCCTTTATGCATGATTTCGGGGCTGGTGCTGGCTTGGGCGTCTGCAAGCGTACCGCTCTGGCCAGTCAGCGACCACGAGCCGTTTGTCAGCGTCAATACGGTACTGCCAACCGTAACCTTAAACTGATCCGGTGTTGCAATCGTGATGCTCTCGGGCGTCAGCAGGAACGTCGTGTTACTGCCAGCATCGCGAATCGTGACGCCTTCCGGGCCATACAGCGTGAGCACTTGCGGGTCAACGCCCTCCCATTCCGTATGACTGATAGGCAAAAATACCAGCGCACTGAGATTGGCCGGAGGAGTAAGATCGGCGGTACCCCCGCCCAGCCCGCTTGCGCCACCCAGGTAGGTATCCGCGGGGATGACGATCCCCCGGTCACCCGGCTGCATGGGGTAGCGGATATACTGCGGGCCGAACAAAGGGATAGTGATCTGCGGCAACACATACGGTATATCGCGAAGCAGGAACGACAGCGTGACCATGTTACCTGATCGGCTCACTACAGATGCAGGCAGCACCTTGCCAGCCATCTGCATGGCGTCCGCAATTTTTTGGTCAACGAACCGATGCATGTTGCCGCCAAAATTCAGCTTTTTATCAATGCTCACGACGCCCCCAATTTCACGTCCGGGTGAGCTTCAATGACGGTCACCCAACTATTAGCGTCCGGTTGCCGACTGTTGCCTAGCAGACGCACGGAGGACACCAGAAAATCACCGGTAAATGCAGCATCATCACGAAACTGGGAATATGAAGATGCCTGTATCATCGGCCGAGAATCCTTAGGCATTCGGATATAATCTCCCACCTGAATGTCGCTGCGCATGACGCAGGGAATGCTGACCGTGCCAAACTGCACCCACGTCGGTTGACCGACCAGATCAGTAAATGCTATTTGTGTCGGATTTTGGTTGCGGTAACTGGCGCTTTTATTCGACTCCTTGTCGATATGGTTTTCAAAATCATTATCGAAAACACGGATCTCCTTACCATTCACCACCGTTATTTCAACACCGGAATATTTATCATCCTTTATAATATTTCTGCTCAACGCTTTTAATTTCGTCGCCAGCTCTGAAAGGCTTCCACAAAACATGTCGCTGTCGTAATTATTCACTAGGCGATCACTGATACTTATCGAGTAACGATAGGCTCCGCCCATATTCTGAAAACACCGCGTCAGCGCGACGGACAGTTTGATCCCCTTATTCCACGGTAGCGTTAAATTTATGGGTGCCAGCGGCGCTGGATTAACCGCAGATACCGCCCCCGCCGTAACAATGAGGTCTGTTCTTAGTTCGGTACCTTGCCAGTTACCCAGAACTTGCCAAATTGTCCCCTCCAGCACCAGTCCTTGCTGTGCAGGCTTCGCCAGCGGTAACCCCTTCGACATGCCTACCCACATTTTTATCGCCATGCCAAACATATTCTGTCTGGCCTGCTGCATATCCTTAGGACCTATCCCCCAAATGGTGATGCAGCTTTGCCCCATCGGCGTAGATTCACCAAAGCGTTGAATATCAAACTCGATCATTAAATTTCCAGGATTGAATACACCATTTTTCAGACTGGAATATTGCTTAAAGAGTTTTCCGGGGTTACCGTTTTTATCAGGTGGGGTAAATATCTGAATATCATAAAAGCGCATCAGTTGATTACCTCTATTTGCCCCGATGAATGTCGCCACACCATTTTCGTTGCTGCGAATGCACCGACAAGTAGATTAATATCGTATCCAATCGGTGATTCTATCATTGGCGTGGTTAACAGGCGATTTCCTGAGTTATCCGTAACATTCAGATACCAGCGCTGCGAAGCAAGATTCCATTTTGTCTGGCAGTTATATACCTCACCATCAAGCATAGGAGTAAAAATCATGCTCTTCTGCTCATTCCCGGAAAATGGATAAAGTGTTGTGCTCATAAATTAAACGCCCCACTTAATTTACCGATAAGCCCGGTAACTGCATCTGAAACGCTGCTGCCCAGTGACGTATTCCCGAGCGCGGATACCGTATTGGTCCATGCGCTCTCTGTGGTTTTATCGCCGTTATCAATCTTGCTTAAATAGCTGTTGATCGCCTGCTCAGCTCCGCTTTCGGTGATCAGCGGCTGTTCAAAATCCCACAACCACTGGCGCTGAGGCAGCGGTTCGTTTGTTCCGGTTACATCGCGAACTGTGCGAAGTATGCACCCGCTGTAAATCAACCCCGGCGTGGCCACCACGAACGTGCCGCCGAGATTGGCATGCGCCTGCAATACCGCCTGTAAAGCACTGAGCGTGACGAGTTTTGTCAGGGCGCCGGTATTATCATTCACTGGCGCATCCATCAACATGGGAATACGCAACGGCTGAGCCAGCAACGCATTGGCAGCGACGGCCTGATTAGCGAAGGGGTACCGACCGATATCGTAATCGATCATGGTACCCCCCTGAGCAGCGCGCCAGTGGCAAAAATATTTATCCAGGTCGGTCAGATTCATCGACCCGCCGATCAGGCTGCTGACATAACTGGCACTTTGCGTTAACGCGACGATTGGCAGCATCCCCCCTGGGATACTCTGCGCAATACCGTCACAAAGAATGACAGGGGAGATTTCAAACCCTAATTTGTAGAGCTCGCGGGTAAATGCCATTAACCAAATCCTCCGAGTTGCGTGCTCGAGACAATCGCGCTACCGCCAGTATTGTTGTACACCACAACACCCGAACTGCCGCCCCTGCGCTGGTTATCCAAGATTTGCTGTAATATCTGATCGGTTTTATTGGAAGATTGCTGAGTGAGTTGCTGCTGAGGATTGCTTTGGGTAGATCCCGGCGCGCCTGGTCCATAAAGTTTTAAGAATTGCTCTTTCACTCGTCCGGGGTATTCGCGATTCTCCTTGCTGCCGCGATTTCTACCGCCGTTATACCAACGCAGCATTTCCTCAATATCACCGCCAGCCTGGTTTTTAGCCCACTTCATTACCCTGGCACCGGCCATAATGTTGTCGCGAGGGTTGTAGGGATCCTCACCGGTTTTAAAGTTGAAGGGCATCACCTGCATCAATCCCATGGCCCCAGCCTTGCTGACCGCTTTAGGGTTCCAGTCGGATTCAGCACCAGTCACGGCCTTCAGCAGTCTTGGGTCTAAGCCATATTTATCCGCAGCCTCAAAAAAGTAATTGTCGTAATCAGATGTGGCGGCTCCTGAGGCACGCTTTTTCCCTGATTGGGCGTGTTGCTCTGGTTGATTCCATTTGTTATTTAAAATCCCATCATTGCCAGCGTGTAATTTCCACCAAGGGTCTTTATCATCACCGGCAGATTGCCCACTTTCACTGGAAAAGAAACCCTTAACCCCCTTTAACCATCCCCATACTCGCGGGTCATCATCGGTGCCTGGCGTGTAGTTCTGTCCGGTCTGAGGATCTGTCCGCTTCTCGTCACTGAGCATGGAAGAGTTGGCTCTCACATCATCCAGCGTGATCTTGGTTTTTCCGGTAATCCAGTCAATCACCTTGCCAATAACCCGCGCCAACCGCTCAACGCCGGTCATAAACGACACAACATCATTTTTGAAATCAGGTGATACCAGGTAATTACCGAACTTGCGGATCCCATCCGCCAGCCCATCTATCCACCTACCCAACTCCGGCGATTTAAGTACCGTCTCCACCGCCTCGGAGAAGGCATCAGACAATCTCCCCAGTTCAGGTGCCAACGGAGCCAGCCCACGAATAAAGGTGTTCTCGATGCTAATCTTGCTGCGATCCAGCTGAATATTTAAATCCTGCCATTGCTTTAATTGCTGGTCGCTAAGTTGCAGGCGCTGCGTATCCTTCTGCGCCTGCTTGGTCATCGCATCGATTTCGGCATCGCTCATATTTTTAAAGCGATTCAGATCGTCGAGCGTGAAATAGTTGGTCAGGCCGTAAGCTTCGGCCCCCTGCTGCGAACTTCCGTTACGAGTAAAAATATCACGGGCGCTTTTAATCATTTGCGGCAATAACGCAGCCGGGTCCTGATCGGGGTTATCGATCCCCATTGCCTTAAACTGCCAGCGTTTGCTCAGATCCAATTGACCATCACGAATGGCACCCAGCGTCCCTACGGGATTTCCAAGTACCTTCTGGTAATTCACCGCACTCGAATTAAGGCCACCAGCTGTTGTTCCCAACCCCATGGCAGTGAAACGCTGCGACGATGCAGAACCAGCCAGGCGGCTCATTCCCCACAAGCCCCCCGCCCCCGCAAGACCGGAAAACAATCCCAGTACGGCACCCCATGAAAGCAGGCTGGTCGTGGCATTTTTAATGTGACCGGCCAACTCTTTGGCATCCTTGCTGGCCTTGTTCAGAAATTTTCCGGCACCGCTGGTTTTTTTGTTAAATTCAGATTGTGTTTTATTGGCTCTCTCAAGGTTTCCATTCAGTCGATCAAGACCATCATTGATCGAGGCAATGGCGGCAACGCCATCAGTGAAAGACCGGGCGATCGCCTCCGTGCTGCCCAGTACCTTGTCAGTCTGCTTGGCCGAGTCGCCGATCCCCTGAGCCGCTCCCCGCCATTGTTCAGGTAAGTCATCGAGCGCCTTCTGGTACTCATTGAATTTTTCGAGGAACGCCTGAAATTTCTCGTCCTGAACATCAATTTCAACAACGGATTTAGCTGCCATTGAAATAGCCCTTCTGTCTTATTTCTTCCAGAATGAACCGCTGCCGGAAATGGAGCGGGCTTTTGTATTCGCCGCACTCCAGCTCCCGACAGAGTTCGCTGAACCCTTCACAGGAGGCCCAGGTCAGGAGGGAATGAACGACAGTTCCTGCGGGGCTGGCGGGATCGGGGTATCGGTATCCGTCTTCGACGTCGGTAAAGAATCGCGAAACGCCGTAGCGTTCAATGAGACGAGTTGCCCATTGTACATTTCGAGCGCTCTCCCCACTGTCGGGCCGATTAAGTTGGCTTTCTGAATGGCAGAGGAGACCATAAAAAACACCACTTCACCCTCAACCTCGCGGTATTCGTCTGGAGAAATGATCGCCTGCTTGAACGCCACCTCCAGCGGGATAGAGCGCCATACGCCGTTATCGCTGAAAATCACCGTGGTCAGGCGTTGGATATCATCGACAAGGGTCGGCGTGGGCGGCGTACCCGTCTGGGCACCTTCGACATCTTGTCGCGATTTGAGAATATTTCGCAACATCATCGCGGCCACACGTGGGGCACCGGTCATTCCCACCGACGTGAAGAAGTTGTGGAACATATTCCCCAGCAGCACGCAGTTTTCCTGCACCACCTCGTAGGGAAACGGCACAACGTGCAGGTAGACCAGCGAGCCATCGTCGCGCGTGATCGTGCTGACGAAATTCAGTTTTTTATCAATTTTCATACCCATCAATCCCACATCTTGTCGTTGGTGGTGAGGTAGCCGGAAATTGTCGCAACAAAGCCCGCATCCGTACCGTTGAGGGTGATTTCGTTAAAATTCACCAAGTAGCAGTTAAGAATGGTGTAGTTGCCAAAAGGGGTCGCGTCAGGCGTGACCACGATCTCGCCAAGTGCCGTATCAGAGGCAAACTGCCGCTGATAGCTGGCAGCTAGCCCCTGCGTTTTCAGCAGGTGCACCGTCAAGGTCACTTGCTGGTAAGGTGCCTGGCTGCCAACGGTACCCGTCATGGTTTGGATGATGTCTGTAGCGGCGGAATCCGGCCGCATGCTGATCCCCTCTTTTCCCAGGAATGACGCGGTGACGTTAAGTGCCGGGTTGTCGGTAATGCTAACCGCGCCCCTGACGCGGTTAAGGAACCCCTGCGGTACTAATGGATTTGGCATTTATTACGCCCCCACAAAGTTGGTTACGTTCAGATTGAAGGTGATGGACTCAAAACCACGTTTCGGCGTGACAATCGCACTCAGACCGCTGTATTTCCCCTCTGCGTAATCAGACGGGTTCAGGCTGGTGTAGTTGGCGAACGGCACAGCGTTGATGACTGCGCTGCCAGCATAGGCGCCTTTTTTGTATTGTTCGTTAAAGGCATCTTGATTGAGCTGCGTATCAATAACCTGGCCGAGGATGAGCCCGTAACTGATGCCTGAACGAAGCGTTTTAAGTGCGCGTCGTTGCAAACGACCGATGCCTTGCGGCTCGTAATAAAGAGGGTTAACGGTGGTATTGGAGCCGTTGATGACCTCATTCGCCAGGTCCAACTCCAGGTTGATGGCGCACCAGGCTACTGCATACCAGTAGTTAAATGGATTTCCATCCAGCATATGGCCAGCCACCAACATCTTGTTGCTCAAGCCACCTTCCGCCGCCGTGCCGATGTAGTTGATATTGTTGTCCTGGAGGGCTTTCAGCAGTTTTCCATTCCCGGATGGAGGATAATCCGTGACGCCATACATGAAGCGGTACGCCATTGGCGGCACCATGTTAGACGAACCTGGATCGTTGGCCAGAGACGACTGGAACGGCGCAGCCATGGAGAACTCGGTATCGCCAATCCCTGGAGCCTCAACCCCCGCGAAAACGTTAGGATATTTCCCTGGCACCCACGCTTCATAGGTGGCAATCGTGGTGGTGACAAAAAACTTCACCAGCGATCCCGGCGAGGTGTAGTTGTTCACCAGCGTCTTGAACGAGGCCTCGGCGTCCCATTCGCGGGGGATCAGGTAGGAGAAGAAATTTTGATAGGTGTTACCCAGTGAAATATCTTCGTCGATAAACGCGCTCAACGCCGTGACAGCAGCGGACGCACTCAGCTCACCCAGCTCCAGCACAAAAACCGCGCGGCTGGTTCCCTGCGCCCAGTAGGTCGTATTCATCTGCTGGATTTCAAGTGCCGCCACCGAAAGCACGGTGCCCATCGTTGTTGCGGTACCCGGATCTGCGCTCAGCGCATAAGTAAACGCCTTGTCGCTAGTCACCGTTGCCGTATGGGCGCCGTTGTACCCTGCGGGCAAAACGCCGGAAATCAACACAGGGACCGTGTCCCCGTTAGCCCAGCCATGCGCCTCGGATAACGTCACCGTCACAGTATTCGTCGCCCAGGCGATAGCCGAGATTGATTTAGCTGGCGCGGCAATCGTTTTTAAATCGTCTTTTGACGTCAGCAGCTCATAGCTGCCTGGTACCAGAGTCGTCCCCCCAACAGAGACCAGCGCACCGGATTTCAGCAACTGGCTCGGTTTCGGTGGGTTGGTGACCGATACATTAATATTCACAATGGCCATTTAATTATTTCTCCACATAAATGGACGGGATGGCAGACGTGATCAACTGGCGGGCGACATTCCTCATCCGCTGCTGATAGTAATTGACTCGAAATTTAATCTTCTTGCGCATGGCGATGATGTTGAGCTCGTTTTGAGTCACGCGCTCGTCCTGCACCACCGGAATGTTCATTACGCCCATTTCAGCATCATCGCTGAGCGTGTATTGCTGAACGTAGCGGAGAAAATCCTCTACGGATGCATTGCGCAGACCAGTGACCGAAATCGTCACATCCTCGGAAACCAGTTGGTACTGATTGGATTTTTCATCCAGATAAAAAGCACCGGCGACCGGTACCGGATCGCTGCATTTCACCGTGGCATACGGCGGGGCCAGGTTTTGCAACGACAGCATTGCCGGAAACATCGGCATGTACTGGTTCAAAGACAGCCAGATCGGCAGCGAACTGGAGACCACCACATCCGCCAGATCGATATCGTCCGGCGAATTGATGATCTGTGACATCATGTGCGGGTAAATGGCGTGTCCGGTATAGTGGTAAATATTGGCGGGTTCGTTCAACCCGGAACGACGGGAAAACGCAAACCGGATGCCGTAGAACTCGCCGATGTAGAGCACCTCGGATCCAATGTCATTGAAGGGGTCAATATCGGCCTGCGCGGTAAACGTCACCACGTTTTTGTCGTAGAGCTGCTCCTCATCCTGAATGCTTTCCGTTGTCAGGTGCAGGTAGCCTTTTACGTTTTTGGTATCAGGTTCACTGCCCGGATCGTCGGCAATAATCGACGCTTTTACCCAAAACACGAAGCCATCCAGCGGAAGCACCTTGCGGATGTATTTCGTGAAGGTGACTACCTGAAAGCGGCTAAGATCGTCAAGACCCTGTGTCAGCGTGGCGTTAAGCTCGGTTTTCGCATTCTGCTGCAGTTCACTCAGGGAAGGCATTTAACACCCCACTTACCCAGGCGCGCATGGCTGCCTGATAATTTCCTGTATCGATAAATGATTCTCGCGGACCACCTTTCTTATTTTTGAATCGCTTTGATATGCCAAGCAAAGCGCGTCGGGTTGGTACACCCGGCATTCCGTTCATCTCTCCGTTATCCAGAAAGGCCACAAACAAATCGTGGATCCGCGACATAGATTCTGCGAACGGGTCCCTTGGTGGTGGTGCGCCAGCCAACATATTTTCGAGATTTGCGGCGAGGTCTTTACTCATCAGATCGGCAATGTCATTGCCATACCGATCGAAGAAGGTCTGCATAATCTGGTATTTTCCTTCCAGATATTCAGCAACGTTGCCGGTGGTGGTGTTCTCATCCCCGTAAGGAATATCGATAACACCTAGATGGAAGGTGATCATGACAACCCCCACAAGCTGCCAAACTGCTGGGCAATCATCAGATAGCGACGCCCCCACGGGTCCTGAAGCATCTGAAGGTCAGCAAGAGACAACTCCTTGAAGAAGTCAGGAACCAGACGCTGCGCACTGGTTGCGTTGTCCCCGGCTCCGGTTATCACGCCAGCCTTGAAATCATTAAGCCCAAAATCTTTCCTGAATTCAGCAAGCACTGACTCAGTGCCGTAGTTGATCAGGAACGATGCCCCGAGGTTGTAAACAGCCACGGTATAGAGGTTCGGCATGACACGCGCGATATCCTGGTTAACCCATTCAATCGAGCCGCCATAAGCCAGGGAAAATGACGGCGAGTCGTCGGGAACCTGATCAGCGGTTACCTTCATGTCAGTTCGAACGAATTCAATAAATCCCGACAGGCTCGTTATCATTTTTTCTTGCTCCCGGATTTTTCAGTCACGATGGTTTCGTTAACCATGTCCGCCTCTGAGTTGTCATCGCGGCCCTTTGCCTGCTCTGCGCTGACTTCCATTTCACCGGAATAGCCGGTGCCGCTTTCGCGCAACGAGCTGTCAAGCGCAGCCACGGACGCCTGGCGACGGTTGTGCGCGCCACGTGTCAGGTGGATATCGTTATCGCGGATAGTCTTTTCGATAACCGATGCTGAAACTGGTTTATTGATGTTGTAGCAAAGGCCGACAAATGCGTGGCTCTGGTCGATTTTCGTCGAGTCGATCAGCCCATACATTTCGTGGTGCTGAATGACTGACTTCAATTCTTCAGTGGAACCGTCGAGCACCATCATCTGATCACCGTGGTTAATTGGGATCTGGACAAGCCGGCCGGTCTCAATTTTGCGGTAAGCAAAGATTTGGCGTTGTTTGGTGGTATTAGCGATAAAGAGTTTCATTGGTTACCTCATAAAAAAAGCCCCTGCAGAGTTTCCCCGGCAGAGGCTTAACAACGACAGGAACGGATCAGTCGGTGTACTTCATGGACAGGATGGTGATGGCTTCCGGACGTACTGCCCAGCCTGCGGTAGAACGCATTTCAGACAGAACATCAATCGCACCACCAGCAATCGGTGTCGGGATTTCGCGAGGCGCGGCCATGTCGCAGAACATCAGGGCATTCGCAGCAAGAGACGGGGTCAACTTGGCGAATTCGTTGGTGTTAATGGTCGGGTTAACCATTGGCACCTCAACCTCTGGGATAGTGATAACCACCGCATCGGTACCACCTGCGCCCGCACCGATCAGGGTGTCGTCATACACCCAGTCAACCTGGATGTTTGCACCCTTCAGCACTTCTTTCACAGTGCCGCCGACGGTATCAGTACCGCCGCCAGGTCGCTGGTAAGACGTCAGTTGGACGATTTGCTGGATCTCCATTGCACCCAAGATACGCTGAGGACCAAGGATAACCACACGCTGCTGGCGACCCAGCTGCATGGTGCGGGTCAGGGCAGCCTGAACATGGCCCAGCAGATACACAGCCATCTGACCGTGATCATAGGTCAGTACGGTGGTGTTATTGTTGCTGTCCGGCGGCAGAGACTCGGTAGTCGCACCCGCGGTGTTCAGCAGACCCTCACCACCCGCCGGGTTCATGCCGTACAGCAGAGCAGAGCGGAGTTGCTGGAAGATGCCTTGACGCATACCCAGGCGCTGGGCCTCTGGGAGTGCGAAATTCCAGTTACCGGCAGCCGCCATATCGTGGTGGTCGTAAATACCACGGCAACGGAACAGGTAGGTAGGGGTGGAGATCATCTTCGCGTCCATCGCGACGCTCGGCAACTGGTTGCCGTTACCTGACTGGCTGGAGGTTACCTGGGTACGAATATCTAGACGACGCATATAGACGTACTGGTCGCCAACGCCGAGTCGAACTTGTGGGTTACCGCTGGCGATGGTTTCAAACGCACCTGACGCCTGCTGGTAACCGATGATCATCTCCGGCGCAATATACGACGGATTGACGATGGTGTAGCTGGGGGTAATTGCAGCCATTTAATTCAGCTCCCGATTAAAGTAAGACCAGCGCGCAGCTGTCGGTGTTATTCCAGGTCAGGAAGCCCGTCGTGCTGTCATAGCTGACAGTCTTGGAGTTTCCTGATTCGATGGCGATCACCTTTACCGGCAGCGTGATGTCGGAAAGTGTTACTGCGCCGATGTTGCCTTGCGTGGTGGCTGCGCCGCCTGGTGCAGTCGCCGGGGCGTAGGTGAAAGTGGTTGAGCTTGGAACGGAAAGCACAACAACGGTACCGTTGTATGCGGCAGGCGTTACGCCGCTGATTTTCACATACTGGCCAGCGCTCAGGCCGTGAGCTGTTGCGGTCGTTGCCGTTGCCACGCCAGAAGCAAAATTCACTGCGGTAGTCGCAATATCAGCACCCGCAAAACCGGCCACAGCCGCAGTGGTGATCTGGTTGTTCACGAAGTCCCAGGCCAGCGCCGTTTTCACGGATGCCCCGGCAGTGCCCAGGGCAACAACCTGCGCAGAGGCTTTCAGTGGAACGCGCATGTTGGAACCGAGGCGATAATACGAAACGCTCATGCCTGATGCATACAGCGGTACTGGTGACTGCGGGGTGGTCAGGCCATTATGCGCCTGGTTAAACACGGTGAAACCTTCCAACTCCGCCACGGACACAGCCCGGCGGATATATGAACCACGCGGACTAGACTGCGTGCCTGACAGAAGTTCAGCCACCGGCAGGCCGCCCCACAGAGGTTTGATTTCCGTTGCCGCCACGGTACCCGCGGCCAGATTAAAGCGGTTAGCCGGGTCATCCAGAGCAATGCCCTGGATATAACCGTCGGATTGCACACCGAAGGAACCCAGCGCGTTCGTGGTTGCCATCGGGTTAAGAGATAAATTAGCCATGCTTTAGAGCTCCCATTAAGCCTGGTTGTTGAAACTGGTGACCTGACGCTTACCTGACTGGAACGGAGCCCAGGTAGCAGCAGGATCGCCTTCGAAGGTGCTGATCTGGCGACCGGTCGCATCAGCGCGTTTGATTTCACGCAGCATGCCAGGGCCGACAGACAAGCTTGCCGATTTTTGCGCGTCGGCATAAATCTGCTTTTCAGCAAACCCTAGGAGCGCGGGATCAGCGATTGATGACAGGTCAACGGTTTTGAAGTCCGGTGAATGCTCCTGCAATTGGATCATCAGACGGCGCCGGTATGCCAGCGGCTTTTCGCCTGACAGCGGGACCGGGGCGCGTTTCCCAAAGCTGGAGAATACGCTGTCCGCCTTCACCTGCGCGTCAGCAACGTCGTTGCGTTCTTCGTCGCTCAGATCGGTTGGGATGCGCGTTTTAAGATCAGCAATCTGCTGACGAAGTTCAGAGTCTGCTTTTTCTTTTGCCGCCTTCTCTTCTGCTGCTTCAGCATCAGCTTTTTCCTTGGCAGCCTTCTCTTCCGCGTCTGCTTTGGCTTTCGCTTCTTCTGCCGCTGCCGACTCTGCATCAGCCTTTTCTTTCTTGGCCGCCTCTTCGGCATCCGATTTTTCCTTGGCCTCTTTTGCCTCGGAATCAGCTTTTGCCATGCGGGCATCGATCGCTTTGTTGATAAGCGCTACGATTTTTTCCTCGTCCATCTTTTCTGCCTCATTTGGTATGGAATCAGATTTAACACCAGTAGGGGCAAGGAGTTTGTCCCATACGCCCTGTTCACAAATTGCAACGTGGTCGAGCAATACCGGGGAACCTTCCACCAATAGAGGCTGACCGTCGATTTTGATGATTGAGTCCTGCATTTCGCTGTACGTGACGGTTGGTGAGGTGCTTAACTGCCTGGTCGCCATAATTCCGGCGGCTTCGGCGTCGTACACTCGGGCAATTGCCCACACCTCACCATTATCAGCAACCCAACTGTTCGTCAGGGTGCCGATAACACGCTTCGCAAATTCATCGCTATCGAGCTTGTTTTTCTCCGGGTGTAGCCAGATAAGCGGTACACCGGCAACGCGCTGGAGAAACTCAGGTGTGAGATAGTCATCCGGGTTACGGAATGCCATCTGTTGATCTGCAGAGCGCCAGGTAACCCCCGTTCCGGTCACCCGGATGGCGAACATCCACATGTTGATAAAGTATTGCGGGCTGCTTAATGTCCCATCAGCGATAAGCGCGGCCACGTCGGTTTCATTGAGCGCCTGCTGCGCCAGCATCTCAGCAAAAGGCTGATGAAGCGGCTTTGGCAGATCGTCAATATGGAACCACCCGGCGGCCAGCGATTCGTCGTTTAGCTTCGCTTCGAACTGCTCTGGTACCTCAGCGCGAAACGTCAGGTAATCACCGTAGACGCTGTGCGGAGTCAGTGGGCCATCGAACTGATACCCCACCTCCTCAAGCACTTCGCGGCGCGCAGCGTCAATGGCGAGTTCGCCCGGTTCGACCGTGCCGCCAGGTTGACACCACGTTCCATCATCAGAGCGCTGGATCAGGAAGACGAACTTACCCTGACGGAACATTATCCCGCTGCCAAAAATAGCCACGTTTTAATGCTCCTATGCTGCTTTCATTGACTCCATGAACTTATGCCCCTTTTGGGTCAGCATGTATTCAGGAATGCTGCGGATGTTGTAGATGTAGGTCACATAGCACTGGCAAAAAACCTCCTCCCCAGGCTGAGTGATTTCATCGAGATACCCAGCAGGCCCGGCTTTTACATAGCCGTTTTTTTGCGCCCAGTTACCGCGGATCAGGTAGAACAGTTGATCGCGCTCCTTGTGGTCCTCGCGGTAGTCATACCCAGCCCTGCGCCAGTGGCTGTGCCAAATCGCTGCAATCGCGTTGTTGCTCGTTGCGATCACGTTGTCAATGTTGGCTATCAGTTTATGGTTCTGGTCGATCATGACCCTGCGCGCTTCATAGTCCACCTTCTCGGCGGCCTTCTGAATGTGCGCAGCCGTCTCCCGCATCGTTCCCTGAATGCCGGTCAGCGCGATGCTGTCAGCGGAAGGAATGCTGCTGGCCCAGCCGCTAAAACGCGACAACGTTGTATCGATGGCTTTCTTGCGGTTGAGCTGGATAAGGTCGGCGCTGGCCAGGATCCGCCTGTCGAGTTCAGTCCTCAGTTTCGGCTCAAGGTAGTTGAGCGTAAACCGGGATATCCCCTGGTGACGTTTCAGCGCGCCAGCGCGACCAACCTGCAGGTCGTAGGCGTGCGTAAGGTTGCGGGAAACCATCGCCATGTAGTCGTTAGCGGTTTCGCTTTCCGCCGCCTGCCTGATGATGCTCTGCCAGCGCTCAAGCTCCTCGCGAGACGTGTAGCCATTGCGAAGAAAGAACCTCACCGCCTCTCTCACGGTTCGCGTGAACGTGTTCATAGCATCATCCCTCCGCCCGGTTCTTCAGCCTTTGGAGGCTCTGGCGGCGGATTTTCTTTTAGCGAGATGTAATCGAGGTTAAGCCGCTGAGGGAAGAGGTTCTCGTTGGCGTTAGCGTTTTCACAGGCCCACTCGATCAGCGTTGCGCGGTTTTCTGGGTCTGCTGTCAGTTGCGGCAGAACCACTTCCAGCATGCTGACGATGGCCTTAAACCGAGTCTCATCTACCTTCACCTTCTCGCTCTCCGGCTCCTTGAGGGAGGACGGCCAACGGTACTCGAAGTTATTTATCCACATCGAGAAATACAGGCTGTAGGTGTTTTTCAGCTCAGGGAAGTCGGCGCGCAGCGACTGGAAGAACTCAATGCTCCACGCCCTGTACTGGCATACGCGAATAAAGAATGCATAAAGCTGATCAAGCCATTCGCGGATGTTGTCGATGTACACGGCAACCGACCTCGCATCCTCTGTACCCTCACCAAACCCCTGAGCAAACGTTTCTGAGTTCAGGATGATTGCTGGCATGTCAGCGGCGGCAGCTACGTTCTCCAGAATGTGCTTGCGGGCAGAATCTAGCGGTTTTTCCAGGTTGCTCAAGTCGATTGACTCGATACTATCTTTGTCACCTATTTGCAGAACCTCTCCCGTCTTCCCCCTTTTCAGCATCATGCGCTTTATGCCGCTCAGCTTCTGAATCATGTTGTTGACTACCGAGCTGGGCCCCTGAATTTTTGTCACCAGCAGTCCGCCCTTCACAGCCACCATGTCGTCGGTGCGCATGGTCTGAATGAAGGATTTCAGCGGGTACAGGGCGCGCTGGTAAACGCTGCGCCCGGAAAAACCGAACGCCGCGGGGTTGTACGCTAGATAAATCGGATCCTCGTTCTGCACAACGACACAGCGCGATTTGTGATACGGCTTGCCAGCAACCCGGATGCCATCGACTTTCTGGAAGTCCTGGGCATTAGGATCTTGGTTTAAAACGATGCTGCCCGCTGTGTTGAGCGGGTCGAGAATATTGAAGCTGATGTTGTGTTTATAGAGCGTACGGTAATCCAGTGACTCATTGGGCGCTTGGTTATCCACCAGCATAGCCACCGCCGACACACCGTAAATTCGGGCAATGCGGGCAGCGTTAGCAATATGCTGGTTTGCTCCAAGCGCCTTCCATTCGCGCTCGAACGCATCCCGCAGGCGCTGCTCAAGGCCATAAGACTGAGCAATATGCACGGTACGCGGTTCGTTCATCGCCATCTTAATGGGGCGATCCACCATTTTGCCGCCCAGCGGGTGGTAGAGGTAGACCGTTTTGCAGGTCTGATAGCCCGCCGAGGATCCTGGCTGGATATCATCGCTGTCCAGCAATGCTATCAACTCTGAATGAGAGCAGCTGCCGATTTCGAAATCATCTTCGTTCATTGGTTCTCTCGTCAGATTGCATCGCCGCTACCGAATGCGATGATCAGCCCGTAGGTGTAATCATCGAGCAAATCATCGGCGCGCTTGTGCGCTTTCTTGTCGGCAAGGTGGAATCGGGATACCTGCTTGTGCAGATGGTTGGCTGCTTCGCCTTTGAAAACAGCAGTCTTCTCGTAGGCGTATCGGGATATTTTCGCCAACCCGCGGTAGTGATAACCGGAGGCCATGATGGCGCGTTCGTCCTTACCTTTGCTGGTTAGGGCTGATTCAATTTTGTTGACTGGCCATCCTAGGCTCTCCCCTTTTTGTAGCAGGATGCTGCCCATGCTGGCGTCTTCGATAAACACGCCAAGGTTGCCATTTACGGCTACGCACTGGCCGGACAATTCATTAAGTCGCTCGAAAACCGACGGCATCCACGTTTCCAGTAATGCACCGTCAATCTGCACAACGTCCCAGTCGAGAATGGTCAGTCGCTGGCGCCCTGGGCGCGTATCGACGGCGTAATAAATCACCGCCGTGCCATCGTGCTCAACACCACCTTTTACGGCGGTATCCATAACCGCAAATACGGCCTCACACATCTCCGGGTAATCAACAGGCTGATCCTGATTTTCACCTTCGAACCATTTGCGTATATCGAACAGAGAGGCCGCTGACCAGTCAACGAACTCAGCCAGAAATTCTTGGCGGAATACCCGAGGGTCGTTGTTCTCTCTCTCCTTTTCCAGCTCTTCCGGCGGAACAAACGGGTTGGAGGATGTCGGTGCGTGGTGCTCAATAAAGCCCAGTCTTTTGTTATTGCAGATGGCGTAAAAAAAGTTCTCTTCGTCCACGCCATCTGGTGTTGAAAATACGTAGGCGCGCCCCTTAGTCGTCAGCAGCGTTGGCTTTATCGACTTCGGCCAAATCTCCTTCAACATCTCAGGGGACTTGGTAAAGGAAGCCTCGTCTATCAGGACGATTTCGTACTCACGTCCACGCCCAGCCAGTTTGTTGTCGTTGGTAACCCAGAAGTCAATCTTGCCGCCATTCTTCAGCAGTAGACGCTTTTCCTGACGGCTAAAGCTTTTCTTCAGGGGCAGCAGGATTTCTTCTAGCTTGTCGTAGATCTCCTGATACTGACGATATTCAGCAGTGAAGATCCCTACCCGTCCGCCAAGCTCAATGTCCATGCCTGGGCGCTTAAACTGCGCTGTGGCGTAAGTCACTGCTGCACTGGAAAGCATGAAGGTTTTTCCCCAGCGGCGACCACACCTGACTGCGTGCAGTTGCTCATTCCATGAGTCAGACCAAACCTTTAGCTGCCCGTCGTGGAGCGTCGGTAGGTAAATGTCAGCCATATCATCTTCCAGGTATCGGTAGGGTGTTATGCACGACGATCGCGTTGTCGCTGTCACCGTCTTTCATAATGTCGATTTCCATCCCCATTTTTTCCGTGGCCACGATTCGATATTCGGTATTGGCGTAAATCTTCCCGACTGTGGCAATCGTTCCGGTAATCGACTCGATGCGGACTGTATTGCGCATCATGGCTTTCTCAGCGGCGCTGATATTTTCTAGCAGCACTTTGCGCTGCTGCGGTTCTTCAGTATCTTCAAGCTTTGTCAGCCAGCGCCCAATGTTTTCAGCTGCTACCAGATTGCTGGCACGCAGGCGGAATAACTCATCATCCAGGCTCAGCGCCTTGGCATCCTCTATCACCTCGTCGCTCAGCAGCAGGCGGCGGGCATAGCCACCATGTTTAAGTGCGTGCTGATTGCCTGGCTGGAATGGTGGATGATTCTTTACGCGCCCGCGTCTTTCGGGTTTCGTATCTGACGGTGAGTCGTTCGGCCTTGGTGCGTACTTTTCATCATCACCAGACGCAGCGGGCTTTGACGTGGTACGCACCGTTTTTTTTTGCGTACCTCCTTTGCGTACCTGCGTACCTTTTTGCGTACCTGATTTCTCAGCGCGTACCCAGTTGTTTTTTTTGGCGCGCTTTCTTATCGCCCCCTCACTGATACCGTATATCTCTGCCATGTCGCGGAGAGAAAGTTGACCAGCACAGTAGTCGCGCTTGAGGCCTCCCTCATCCGGCTTTGTCATAGCGATCTCCGTAAAATAAAAAAGCCATTAGCAACCGTGGCCAGGGTAGCCGGTAGGTGTTGCTGATGGCTTTGCTTGCGCATTACACAGCAGCCTCTGAAAGCTGCTCTGTGATGTTATATAGTAGTGCAAACACTTTGCTGTTTGTTTCAAAATCATCCACCCGCGTTGATAATGCCCGTGTGGTTACGCACTGTGATCTACATACTCAAAAAAAGGAATTAACATGTTGGAAAATTCAGAACAAAAAATCATCGACCTATACACTGAAGTAGCTGCTCTAAAATCGCTAGTAGTACAATTGCTTCTCGATAAGTCGGACGATGATATTCAGCGGTATGTTAAGGCTGTTTCTTTACGCCCAACACTGTATATGGCATCCCCCTCACCAGATAAAGAATTGATTATTCAAGCAAAGGCAAAAGAAGTTGCTAGAAAGGTTGTTGTGGAAATACGTGAATCACGAAAATAACGCTGCAATCTGAGAGCCCTTATGGGCTCTTTTCGCTATCCCATCGAGTTATGAGAGCTGGATCGAGAAGCTGCTTTGTGATGCATAAAAAAACCGCCCGTATGCGCTTCCACAATTGGTATGATGCAACCCTTGCTTGCTGCTCCACTAAAATTTCACAATGGGAAGGGTTATGACTGAGTTCACGCTGCGCCCACACTTTCAGTTGGGTTTTACGAAATTTAATGATTTTTTCGCTATGAGTTTTTCTGGGGAAAACTCACCAAAAAACGTGGGAAGCGTTTTAGGTACCGAAGCATCTTACTTTTTAAGTCAACTCAAAAAGCTTACCCAATTGACTGATGACGAAGAAACCCGTTTTCTTGACTATCTTAAGTCTAAAGGTTTTTAGCTGCTTTCATGGGTGGCACTCGGTGAATGCCACCTGTAATGCCGTCAGTCCTTCAAATATTCTTCTGTTTGAAATGACTTTTCACCGGAATACAGCACAGCGCTGGTGTTGTCTACGACCGCTGTAGAATGCGGATTGACGTTTTCAGCCATCCACTTGATCAATGGCCTTGCGGCCTCTTCGAAGCCTTTCTGGCACTGTGCATTCTCATCGCTGACCGCACACTCGCCCAAGCATGGCCCTTGGTCAGCAAAGCAGTTGGTGCAGGCGTGATCGTGTTTTCCTTGCTGCTGGAATGTTTCATGGATACCGCCTCCCATGTTGTACCACTGCCAGCATTTACCGTATTCGCGATTCAGGGAATGATCATCCAGTAACTCAATTACCACTAGGTCACGTATCGCTGCTTTATGTTCTGGCTGATAGCCTTCTCCAATGGCGGCCTTTATATAATCAACCATTTCCTCGCGCGCTGTGGCTAAGGTTACAACTTGAACACCAGGGATTTTCCCCGTAGCGATAGCGTCATACAGTGCGCCGATAGCGTCCCAATCGCGGCCACCATTTGGAAAGTAGTCCTGCATCGCCGATAACGCATCACTCTTAATTTTTTCTGTTACCTTGTTCATTGAGTTTTTCCTGTGTTTTCACGTTGCCACTTAATCAGCCCCTCAATCCGAGAGGCGCATATATCAAGCTCGTTCTGCGCCATCTGCAACGCTACGACCGCATCGCCGAACGTTGAGCCAGTGAACGGGGTTTTCTCGCATAGCTGCGTATATACCGCTGGCGGGTACACGTAGATAATCTGCGGGGCCGGTGGCGGCTTAGGCTTTTCTGCGCAGGATGTCGATAACATCATCAGGCAAAGGCTGATTGCCACAGTCGCTCGACTCCAAAGCGTCGCGTAACTTTCTGTTTTCAGCATCGGCCTTGGCCCTCTTCTGCTGCTCAATTTTCAGTTGTTCCTCGGTGGCTCGCCGGTCAGCGCCAATTGACCCTTTCAGCTCGGTGATCGTTTCATCACGATCCGCCACCGCTGTATTGAGCTTTTCATTCGCATCGCTTAGCGTCTTGTTTGCGTCATTGGCGTTATCAAGCCTATGTGTCTGCACTGCAGTAATGCCGCCAAGCGCAATAGCCACCAGCAGTAGGCCAATCAGGCCATATTTGCTTAGTTCTGCCATGATGCCCGCCTATCTAAAATTATGCCTATGTATCCAGCACCCCAGCGCGTATAAAACCAAATCCTGCGGCCCGTTGATGGACGCTGAATATCTTGGCGAATAACGCCAATTGAAAATAAGCGCCACCACGGCCATTTTTGCGGCCCATGTGACGGCTTCATGTTTGCGGCAAAATGGTCCGTTGATAGCTCAAATCTTATTTTCATGCGGGGATCTCTACATGCGGCGCATCCAAGAAGCGTGCGGGCTTATCGTGCGGGTTACCCGTCCAAGTGATACCGAAGCGCAACTTAACGCCCAACTCGGCACCTGCCTGGTGCATAGCATCTAGTACCGGCAACCAGCACTTATAATCATTCCAGTCACCACCAACGGGGAACAGATCTACCGCGTGGCCAGTTAGGTGTCGGCTGTCCAAAGTCTTACTTGCTCCCGCAGCCTTCAGTGCCTTTTGCCGTTCTAAGGTGCGGAACCCCTCGATAACAATAAAATCGACGGTGGTGATCTCCAGCGCGCGACGAGCCACTCTGACCAGGGCTGGATTTACGCCCTTAAGGTTGCCCTCACTGCGCTGACTGAATCTGAAATTACTTGCCATCTTCTTTTCCTTCATCCAGCGGCTTACCTGTGACCTTCCACTTAAAAATGCTGGATAGATAATCAGTGCCGAGATACCCGATAATTACGCTCGATATGTATGCGAGATCAGTTGTTAAACCCGCAAAGCCGAGCAAGTCGCGCACTGCAAATGCAATCGCAGCGCACATCAGTGAATCAAAAAAGCAACGACGGAATGGCTTTTCGTTATAGCGCCCACGCAGCCACGCGATAGTAGCTGCGATACCGGCGTATCCCATTTCGGAGCGATGCTCAGACAGCCACCTCGTGATCAGATCAAGCAGATCGGGGTTGTTATTCATTTTCATAGTCTCCCCCTCCCTGCACGGGCTGGGCGTCAGAAATAAAAAAGGCCACGCAACAGCGCAGCCCTATCTTTTTTGATTTACATCAATTAACAATGCCTTCAGCATTGCTTTGAAACATAAGAATTGTTAATCATATTTATCACCAGCATGCTCAAGCAGCTAATCCATCTTATGTAGTGCCGGTTCCCTGGTGTTGGTCATATTGACTCCCACAGCCCTAACGGAGGGTGGTGGTTTTTTTTGCCTTAACATTGTAATAACACGACCTTGAACTATCCTCATCAGATGATGGTGGTGTGCCGTCTAATAAAACCATCACGCCCTCTGAATGCCCTCGCCCTGAGTTCACCCACTTGCTCGGGGCATTTTTTAATGCAAAAAAGCCATGCATTAGCAACCCAGTGATAAGCCAATACCTAAATTAGGTCATGGGGTTAACAAAGTGAACCGTTGTGCTAACAACAACACTCCAGAACAAAATGCAAGAGCCAATGATAGCCCACCATACAACATGTCGTTTCCAGTTCATTCCTATGCCCTCGCAAGAGATACAATTAAATGATAGGAAAATTCTCGATAAAGTCACAGCAAAACACAAAAGATAACTCTTAGCCTGAAGTAATTTTCCTCGTGTCGCTCTCCTTGGCACGCACAACCGAACCGAGATACTGGCTTTGCCCGTTCAGGTAGCGGTTGGATCGGGTGTGCGCCGTATGTCCACACAGAGGGCAATGCATCATTTTTCATTTCCCCTAAAGCGAAAACCACGCAGTAGCGCAGCCCTGTTCAGTTTTAAGATATTTCTTGTTTGTTTTTAGTTGGATTTATCTACTACACTTTTTTATATCGGTTTGTGCCGGTGTAGAAAAATGACATCCCATTATGAGTTCTCTTGCCCTGCCTCTCCGTTCAGGGCTTTTTTTTGCCGTTAGACATGGCTTGACTGATTGTGGTTAACGTGGCGTTGTGGCCCTATCACAGTTGTGCCGACCACCATCCCGATACGTTTCGCGGCTGTGACCGCTACTACCGATTACTTTAAGGCTCGGTAACCACAATGATAAACCCACCGTTTCACAACGCGAGCGATGGACTTACCATTGTGAGCCAGCTATCACACCCGCTTTTGGTCTTCGAATTTTTCGCTCAACTCTAGACTGCTTGGTAGCATTGCCCAGGCAACGTAAAAATCGTGCGGTGTCATTTCATCCATCATGAAAGTGTAAATACCGACGTGATAAACCTCGCCGTTTTCCTCCCATGCATGAATCTCCCCTTCGTGCCATCCGTCGCATGGATTAAGGACCAATACGTCTCTTCCATCAAGGTCTGCTGTTGGTAATTCGCTGGCAGGTCTGAAAGTGAGTTGTTCGATAACGTGCTGTGTCATAGGCATGCTCCAGAAATGCAAAAACCCGCTCATTGGCGGGTTATTACAACTTTGGCGACATATCAAAAGTAGGTTTAAATATGACATAAAGTGTCAGGTTTTACAATATCAATCCTCTGCGTAATGGCTACCAACTCTTCCCTGGGCTTCAATCAATGCCCCTTCGTCCAGGCTAGAAGCAATCCCTTTTAAAGCCTGCCATGGGGCTGCATAAGTTTGATACCAAGTTTCGCGGGATATCGACATCAAGTTAGCTAACGCCGTGGCCGCATACTCAGTGTATTGATCATTCCAGTTTTTGGCGGCTACGTCTTGCACTGCCAACCAAACCAGTGAGATCAATCGCAACTTAACCCGCTTCTGAATCCTGGTACTCACCAATTGCTTTTCGTAGGTTTCCCAGACATGTTGGCAAATGAGGGTTTGTAGCTTAAAGCTTAGATCCCAACCATAGCAGTATTTGAGCCAAGCTTGCTGATGTTCGTCAAGCTGGAGAACAGCGCGGCGCCATGCGCAATGTGCGTAAGCAAATTCTTTCATCGGCGGTAGAGGCTGCCGGCGGCTTCGTGTTTCCATTACATAAACAGCGGAATTGTCAGAATATACTTGCCGCCCCCCTTCCAATTCTACTTTATGCATGCGATGACGAGTGTAACCGTTCTTATCTGCCGGAGGATGTTCACTGAATGCTTCCAGTTGCCCTTTTGTTCCGCCCGAATCATCCAGAAGCGCCGAGCGCAACCGTATACGGATATATTCAAGTTGCTGTGCGTTCATCCGATTAAGCCCTCTTTTTTCCAGATTTCGAGCGTGCGAAATACCCCCTCGGCATGCATTAACTTGAGTTCGTCGCGGGTGTATTGGGTTTTAATTCGACCATCCACGGCATCGTGGCAACTGCTACAGCCTATCGCTGCTACATAATCATTGGGTTTCATACCCATACCACATATCCCCGCTAAGCGGTAATGAGCCAGTACCGAGGTGTAAGGGTTATAATTACATACGTTTGGTATGCGGATCTGGCAATCTCGACCCTCGGCCGCTTTGCGAAGGTTCACCATCATGCGTACTCCAGCAACTGCAAAGCCACGTTCTCAGCTTCTTGCCTATTGCGGAAACTGCGTGACAGGATGAAATTCCATAGAACGTTGAAAACGGACTTGTACAGGCCTTGGAATGTGTCTTCATCCATTTTGGAAAACGATATCGATTTGGGTACCCGTTGGCGCAGTCCATTGGGCAGGATCACCTCATCGTAATAGCCAGCTTCAACCGTGGCCCATGCTCGGTAAGGCTCAAAGGACTTGATCACCGCAATTTCTTTGGCGCGCAACTTTCCTACATTAAACAGGTAGTCATCAGCAACTGAGCTGATGATTGCTCCATGCTGGCCGGACATATCAATGAGATATTCGACAAACCCATCAATGAGTTGCCGTTCGGGCAGCGTCAATGTGCCGCCGGTTGGTGTCCAGTAATCGAATCCAAATTGCAGGAGTTTGAAAAAACGCTTGTGAAATTGATAGTTACGGACGCGGCGGAACTCGGCCTGGATCCATTCTCCAAGCTTTACACGTTGCAAAAAATCGCTGGCCTCGATCGTTGCCGGGGTCAGGATAGTTGGTGCGGATTTTACTAACTGTAGTAACTGCGCCATTGGTTGCTCTCCAGTAGCGCAGCAGGTGATCAGCTGTTCAGGCTGATGATGTATTATACATTACTTTCGTTTGACGATGTAACCAGCCATCCTCAGTATTATGACCATCATATCCATATCAACGACAACCTGATCAGGTTGAAGTGGCATTACTGCCTTTATCTTCCCCTCTTCCGTATAAATAATTGATCGCCCTAAAAATGGTAGCTCAACTGGAAGTTCATATAAAAAATGACCATTCACGGGTTACATCTCCCTAAATTATGGGAGATTAGAAAAAATGCAACTTCCAATGTTTTTAACATACAAATCACCCAGAAATATTAATGGAGTATTGACTGTGCATTCCTATGCGGCGGCAATACATTAAAATCCCTGGTGAAAAAAGTTTTAATCTTAACCGCTTTATTTTGTGTGGATATGTTGCGGTTTTAGATTAATTTGCACCAGTCAACTATTATTATCAATACCACTAAAAGTGGTGGGTCATTGAGTGACCCGGCGGGAAAATAGCCGCAAATAACATGGATAATGCAGACCATTGATAATTAATGGTTATATTATGCAAGAGATTGAGCTGGAACTTAAGAACACCATCAGGAAATTACTTATAAAACAGAAGTATAGTAGAAAATGGTTGGCCGGAGCTACAGGTATAGATTATGAGCGTGTAAAGCGGTTACTCAATGACCGAAGCAATCAGAGGTTATCTGTGGCTGACGCTGATTTAATGCTAACTGCGCTCGGGAGTGACCTGCGCCGGGCACTAATAAGCCCACTATTGAAAAAACTTCGCGCTGAAATTGATGAGTATGAGTAATGAAAAGGGGGTTGCCCCCCTTTTTTTTATCTTGACTTTCGACTGATGCCGTCCTTGAACATTACTTCTCCCATAGCATCACTAACTCTCGATCTTGATATGAAAACGAGGTTCGCCGTCTTTCGGCTCCGGCCACTTCCGTGCTTTAAGGATTGGCAGCTTTCTCTCCATCGCTTCAATCATCTGATCATCAGTGATACCGGCGCGGCGTTGGGCATCCCATAGCAAGAATTGCATATCAGCCCACTCTAAGAGATCGTCAGGCGCAGCAGCTGCTTCGCGTGCCTCTTTCGCAAGGTGCTTTAACGGACCGACAGGCCCAACATTCCCGAATGTGGCGTTCGACCATTCAGCATGTTGCTGCCGGATAGGATGCTGTAGTCGCTGCTCTGCGGCCTCTGCACGTTGGCTTTCAGATTCGGCCAAGCCGTGGAAATCCCACATGTGCCGTTCGTAGTATGCTGATTGCTCTTGTTCCAACTTTAACGCTGTCAGCAGTGCGGTTACGTACTCTTGCGAGTAGAGCGCAATCTCATCCGGTTGCTTCATGGGTGAAAGAAACATCCAGCCTAGGCCACCATTTGCGTCGTTTAATTCTTCTTGCGTTGTCCAACCTACAGGCTGGCTAAGTGCTTCTAATTTATCGCTCATCAGTCACCTCACCCTGAACCCGTTGCAATTGCGGAGAAACTCTGTGATGTAGCCCTTCATCTGGGCGTGCCATTCTTTATCGTTGCCGTTACACCATCCATCGGGCGGAGTCCATGCATCCACTAAATCAGCCATCTTCTTCGCCTTTGCTGGCGTAGCTGTTGCCGTGTCGCAGTGGTGCCGAACATCGACAAGGTTTTCCATGCCTGGAATATCAAGCACGCAAAACCATGTGTAATTTGGCATCTCGACATCGGGTATTTTTTGGCTTTTCCGCCGCTTATCCACCATGCATACGCTCATGCTTTCTGCTCCTGCATCATGAGATAGACGTTCATCGCTGCACGGAGTGGGTTCGAAGAGTCGGCATCAATGTGAATATGGTCTGGAGCAACTGCCTCCCATTTGTGTGGCATTGAGTGCTTAGCCCATATCACGCTTATTTTGCTTCCAACAATGATCGGCCATGCCTGATCGGGGCGGTTGCAAGGGTCGTACTGCGTGCCGGATGATCGGTAAACAGCATTGAATGCAGGCTCGCAGGAACCGTAATTGCCGGTTAATTTCGCCACACGCTGGTTAATCTCAAAATCTGATAGTTCGCTGTAGTTCATGGCTTTGCTTCCTCCTGGGCGTCACCGATCGCCAATTGATAGACCGTGGTCGAGCATTGGCTTTCCGTTAGAAATTAAAATTCCGCTAACTTCAATGTATCCACCGCAGCTATTTACCCAGCGAACGCAGTAGAAACGCTCATTAACTGGCTTGTCGCCGTCGCTGGTGTGAACATCTACGCTCCAATTGACCACAGCGTCATGGAACCCCGTGTCTTTCAGTGCAGCTAAGGCGTAGCGGTGCAACCGCTGAGCCAGCCTTGTTGATATTTTTTTCTCAGTGAGAGAAAGGAATACAGGTAGCGCTTTACCGGTCATGTCAAAGCGCTGCTCCTGGCGAACGTACACCTCAGTTTTCAATCTCTCTCCCCCTGTGTGTGCTGCCCCGATGGCTTTGGAAATCCGTCATATACTTCCGACAAATGGCCGCGTATTTGCAGACGGCGCAGGGCGCTATACATCAAATCGCATTCAGCCTGTTTGTTAGCCTGGAAGGGTTTATCCGAGTACCATACCGCGTTACCCGGCCAGCCATGAGCCTTGTAAACTCGACTCCCTTTCGCATACAGCAAGCCCCAGCCTTCCGGCAAATCTTCGGGATTGATAATCCCAGGCTCACAGATGAAGAAGCGCCAATCCCCCATGCCTAACTCGGAATGAATACGAAACCGTTTTTTACGGTCAGCGAGGAAGTCTGCGCGGCTCGCCTTGGCTTCGATAAGGCATGACGACCCGTTACGAAAGCCGATTGCGTCCGGCTGCTCTCCGGTCGATACAGAAGCAACAAAGCGATCATGGAATGCCACTTTGAAGCCGTTATTTCTGAGGAACCGCTCGGCAATCAGGCAAAGTTCATCATGCGTTAGCTGCTTACTCTTCATGATGGGCCTCTGTCATCTTGGCGAACGCTGAATTAACGGCGTTTTTCATCCGTTCGATATCCTCATCCATATCGCGGAACTCAACGCCTTTGCGGCTGCGCTGCAAGGTGTAGCCACAGCGGGCCATGTACCAAAGGAACGTATCGACAACGTAGATGTGGCCATCACGGGCGTTACCGTTTTCATCGGCGTTTGTGATGGTGAAATGCATGGCCTTGAAAATGTCTTTCTGGTCATGGAAGTCGCGCATGAATGCGGGAAGGTATTCGCCGCTTTTCAGCCATTTGGCAAGCATCCGATCACTATCGCTATTAGTTGCCATCACGCCCCCTCCAGCCCGTCAAATTTAAGAGTGGCCGCAAACATGTCGCTTGGGTCCCTGAAGTATTCAACCTTCTTCACAGCCAGGCGCATGACAGGCCCCTCTGTTGAAGATATGAGGATGAAGTCACCTTTCTTAATGCGTGGGCAGAAAAGACCGCCTATGGGGCCGTGGCCGGTAACTTTCATTTGTTTCTTTGTGCTCCAGTTGTCTGTTAAACCCTGGATTGCGTGGCCCCAGTGCATGCGCGTGTAGTTGTGCTTTACCGGTATGTGCTTTGGTTTTCTGCGGAAAATATCAAATAGGCTCATCACCGGCCCTCCCAAGACACGCCAGCTTTTACCAACTGGCGACAATGCCGAATTATTACCGAGCGGGTAATTTGCCCGCCCATGCGCCATGGTGAATAGTATGGGGACTCATCAACGCGTCTAACCTCTTCCGTCGCCGCATCGTGAGCGCGCATGATGCCTTTCCAATCTGTGGTCTGGTTAATTAGATCGCGATGCAGTAAGTAAAATGCATCGTAGCTGTCAGCCTCACCCCAGTAATCAACAGTGGTCACTGCCCATTCGTCGTAATGAAGGCGATTGCTGTAACCGCAATCCAAATCGAAAGCATCAGCGGGGTACTGGCGAGGCATGAGAGCCATCAGTAACCGCATTGCTTCAGTGCTGAATTTCTTTTCAATGCGGGCCTTGCGATTGTCGTAGCGACGCTTTCTCATACCCGGCCCTCCCGCAGCTCGACCAGATACCCGCGAACATATTTTGAAAACGCCTCTCTCCGCTCTACCTGGCCGTAGAAGAATGGGCCTTCCATGATTTTTGCTGTTTCAGCGTCCCAAGCATCGGCGAGCTTCTCAACGCCTCTAGCCTCGATCCGGGTCAGTGCGGCATCGGTGGCAGGAAAGCTCAATTCCTCAGCGCACGGGATTACCTCGCCGTAGATGCGTTCCATCGCCTGCTGCCAGCCATATTCCATCGCGTCGTAACGGTCAGTGATGCCACGGTCTTCCAAGCCGCACCCCATGCCTTCAGGGTGATACTGGGGTTCGTTATCTAAATCGGTAACGGCGTCAATGATGGCCTTCTGCTCTGCACACTCAGCAACAACAGCATCCAGCTGCGCCTTGAGCTGCTCGTAATCTTCAAACTTTATGTAACTACCAGCCGTATTTACGTACATTTCTGGTGCGCCAGTAACGAAGCCGACATCCGGTTCATAACGTGTTGGTGATTTAGTCATTGTCCTGCTCCTCTGGCTGGTCGTCGTCTTCGGCAAAACAATCAAAAACGATGCATAAAACCCATACAATAACGATGGCTGTGACAGCCCAGACCGCTCCGCCCGGCTCTTTTATCAGTTCCCAGAACTCAACCATTGGCGTTACCCCGCACAGACGCCAGCGCCTGATCGAACATTTTGTGCAAATGGCAGAACTGCAGTTCAACAGAGTTGAAATGCCAGAGTCTTTTATCGGTGGGATTGTATTGAGAACTAGCGCGATGATTGATCTCCGCTCGTACCATAAACCTTTCGCTGGCATGGATCAGGGTGTAACGCGCCTGATTACCCTGGCCTACTACGACGATCTCGGCATTCGGTGATCTGACCATATTCCTCAGCCTAGTTACGATTGAGGCGCGGGTTAAGTCATTGCCGGGGTAAGCCTGGTGCGCCAGCTTGTAAATTTCGCTGGTGCTCAGTTCTTTGCACTGGATCAGATCTACAAACTGCTTGGTTGTAATTCTGAATTTTTGGCTTGTTTTATTGGTCATTGGTTTATGTCTCGGTTATTTAACGATTTTACTTTTTGCGTCGGCGCGAATTTTCGCCAACAGTTCCATGCCTTTTTTCTTGTAAGCCCCATCGGCGTCGGCGATCTGTGATTCGCCTGGTGGCCGATACTCCAGCGCCTTGGTTTTTCGGATCGGCGGGATTGAAAAGCCCATTTCGACCTGCTTGGCCCATTTCGCCAACTGACGCCCGGCCAACGCCGCCAGCTCGGCCTGTCCTAGTTTTCGCTCAACGCCAGCCCTGCGCAGTTCGGTGCAGATCTGGAACAACACTGGGTGTTTCCAAGGGAAGCTTTCCGACGATTCATAGCGCCATGACTCGTTGCGCCAACGCTTGTATTCCGCCATGACATCCTCGGTTGTGAGTCCAAACGGGTTGGCCGTGCACTCGCCGACAATCGCCGTGAACTCGGCAAAGTCTGGTGGCCAGTGGTTGCCCGCGCTGCAGCGTTCCATGCACCGCTTCGCCGCGAACGCCAGTTGTTCATTCGAGAACCGCGAAATCGCTTGGACCCAAATCATGGAGGGCGCCACTCCGTTCTTGGTCACCCAGCGGTTCGCATAAATCCCCGCCATCGTCTCCCAGAGGATCCAGCCCCTGTCTTTCCCGCTCTGCGTTTCGTGCAGCCCTGACCTGCTGCTGAGCGGTAACGCCTGCTGTTGCTCTTGTCGCATTTGAACCTCCCGTTGATGCTGGTTTTCTTACCGCCGCCCGTTGCCGTTCGTACAGCACGTGATCGGCAAATTTCTGTTCCCACTGGGTTTGATTTAATACCCTTCCCTCGGCCTGCCAGAACGAAATAAAACTGGCCAGCTCAGTGGCTTCGTACCCTGGTGCTGGGCCTGTGATAATCCGGCCCCACAGTGCCGCCTGCCGTTGAAACTGTTCCGACGGTACCCAATTGCCAGCCATGGCGAATTTACCGAATGGCGTTTGCAGGTCGTCGCCCCATGGTTCCGGTTCCTGTAGTTCCCCTGGTTTTTTATCAGGGGGTAAATCATCAGATTTTTGCTGGCCCCCTAGAGAGAGGGTTTTATCTTTTAGATCTACTTCTTCCTCTACTTCTGGTAACGCATTTGGATCCGCTGGTGTAACGCCTTGTGCGTTACCTTTGGCGTTACCACTAGCGTTACTATTGCGTTTCACTTGTCTTGATTTTGTAACGCGGTTATTTGTAAGTGCCCGTTTTTTCGATGAATTCCCGTTGTGCCTGTCAAAGTTCGGGAATACCAACGTTTCGCCCTCGTTAGCCAGCCAACCGACATGAATCAGTGCATCCGAAAAACCGGTAACGAAAGTGATGCGATCAATTGCATTTTTAGTAACGCTGGTAGCGTTACACTTTGCGTTACCGTCGATGGTCTGCTGATCAGCCCAAGCCCAAAGGCGAACCAATTTCCCTAACACCGCGTCAGGATCCAGTTTCAAAATTTCCGACAATTGGAACACCTCCGGTTTATCTGGAGTGATTACCTCTACCTTGATCCAACTTGCCGCCATAATTGCCTCTACTATCAGTATTCTGTAACGCTGAGTGCGTTACGTTTTGCACACACAAGGGTTAACGTCGTGCAGAAGCCATGGCGCTGCTTTTGGTCGGTTTCCCCTTTACTCGCCTGCTATGCTTCGCATGCGTTTTGGCCCATGCCAGCAGTTCAGGCAATTTCATGCGTGGGTTGCTGCGCTGGTGATCGACAGCAGCCATGGCCGACGACACTGCGACAGCCTCCTCGTATTTCGCCTCACGCAGCTGCGCGGCGATCTGCTTTTGCAGGAAATCATCATGTGTGGTCATTGGTTTATGTCTCGGTCAGTGCAGTGCGCAATATGCGCGCCGTAGTTCATGGAAGCTCCGTTCCGCCTCGTCACACTCTCGCTCGAAGTCTGCCGGGGATGCGTTAAGCAACGCCGCAGCGATCGCCTCCTGGTGCTCTTTCAGCGAACGGATGGCCAGATATTCGATGCTCTTGCCTGCAACCAGTCGGGCGCGCAGTTCTGCCGGTAATGCGGCCAGGATCGCAGGCTGCAGCATTTCGATTTTCCGACGGGCGCCAGCAGTGTCGCTGTCCAGCCAACGGAAGATCTGCTGCTTGTTGTTGTGCCATGCAGCAAAATCCACGGTGCCGTCGGCACGTTCGATCTGGTCCAGGTGTGGCAGGTCCAGATTCATGTCGAAGTAAGCCCGAGTGATTTCGGCTGCGACTGTGCGCTGAGTGGCCTCCGTGGCCCATCCGCGCAGCGCGTCGCGGATCAACTCGTGTTTGATTTCCATATATCAGTCCTTAAGGGGCGACGCAGGTATCCTGCTGCTGTGGTAATCCATCGGTTGGATTTGGGTAAAGGTCAGGCCGCAACTCATGGGGAGTCACACCGGTTGCTTGGTAAACAGCGAGAACGCGGGAAGAAGGCACTGACCCGGCGTATTTTGTCTTCCACCGACTAATAGCCATCCCTGTTACCCCTATGGAACTCGCCAACTTGCGGGCCGAACCTGCCGATTTAATTGCCATATCGAGAGCTGTCATTGGTTTCTCCTGTAAATAACCCAGTTAATAAACCATGGATTTACACAAAAAACAACTCATGAATTATTGAGAGTATAAACTAATGATTTACAATGTGGGTATGAGAAAAATACAAAATGTTAATCTCGAGATGGTCTCACGCCTGACTGAGCTCAACTCCCGAGGGATCAGCAAAGCTGAAATGTCACGCATAGCCGGGGTAACTCCTCAAGCCGTGAATAATTGGTTTAAGAAGGGCAGTCTGAGTAAAGAGTCCGCCATGGCTATTGCAGATGCTGCTGGCGTTTCTGTTGCGTGGCTTCTTGGGGAGAACGTGGAGGAAGCTAGCGGCCTTACGTCTGATGAAATGGAATTGTTGAAACTTTACAGACAGTTACCTGATATCGAACAGAGGAATATGATTGCGGCCTTCGGTTCAAGATTGAAGGAACTTGATGAATTAGTTGAAATTTATGCTCGCAGAAGACTAAAAGAAGATCCAAAGCCAAGCAACTAAACGCCCCCCTCCCCATTAAATTTCCAGTATCCCAATGATAGTAAATAGGTTGGGCTTTTTTTTCTAAACCCGCTGATCAAATCAACCGCTCCTAAGGGCGGTTTTTTTTCGACCAAAGGAATCATGAGTTGACACATACATAAACCAATGGTTTAATTAAATCCAAGCAGCAGGTGAAAACGTTCTGACAGCCGGAAAGACGGCAGAGACATAACCAATGTTCAATAAGTGATCGGAGAGGCAATCATGAAAGGTAATACAAAAAAAACGGATATGACCGGATTTGGCGCTTACTGGGTTCGACAGGTTGTTACCACGCAGAAGCCATTGCAGCTTCCAAGTTCACGCAAGGACGGCGGGAAGTGGTTCAACAGCAAAGAAGAAAAGCACCAACGTCACCTCCGCCGGAAGTTGAATCAGACAGGCGGGACACCTCGCGGACGAGTTGCCTCAAAGATGTCACGCCTTGGCTGGAAAAGTGAAAGCCTTAAAGACCTTACTCGAGTGACTCAATAGGGCGCGGGTTGGCTGGCCAAAGGTCAGCAGGGAAAAACGTTTCTGAAACGATTCTCTTCAATTTTTTAACTGTTTCAGGGGATGGGCTTGCAGTGATCAAATCATTAACTGATTCGGAAAGTGAGAACCAACCATCATCTTCACAAGTATAAACATGAGCAGGGATTACTTGACCCGAACGCTCGGAAAGTAATTTGTGCTGAGAAACAATAGCGTCTGCGCCACAGATTGGACATTTAACTTTTTGGGCAATCATTTTATTTCCTTCTTGGTTGTAGGGGCTAAGAGGATACCACTGCCGCCTGAGGTGGAGAAGTAAAGCAGGCTGACCACCGGGAAAGGCCGGTAGAGACATAAACCTGACAGCCGGGAAAGACCGGCACCTAAAATCACGGAGACATAACCAATGAATACCATCGTTCCTAATAGCGGCAAAGCGGTAACCCTCCGCAATAAGCGCACCGGCGCGCCTTGGGTTGCCTCGTTCGACCACACGCGCAGCGTCTACCGGTTTGAACCAACAGGCAACTTGCGCGCCATCAAGGCACCGTTCGAAGCACCCGGCATCCCGGCGGAGTTCGAACCAGCTGGTACCCACTGAGGGTATAAACCATGACCATTCGGCGACATGTTTGGAAGGACATAATCATCGGTTGTTCTTTGTTCTGGGCGTTTGTGTTCTTTCTAATTTTTGCACTTTCTAATTAAAAAATAACCGGCACCTGACGGGCAATTACTTTGCCCACGGGATCCCCACGCCTGAAAGGCACCAAATCGCAATTATTTAACGAGGTGTAGATGTGAAAACTTTTAACTCGGAAGTGGCCCGGCAAGCGCAGGCCAAATATTGCAAAGAAAAGCAATATCCACATTTCGCGCCACTTGATGGAATTTGTTATCGCTGCAAGCGGGACATTTATCAGCAACAAACCGCATCCGCGCGCCCTACTGGCATTTCAGTTCAAGAGGCTGGCAGCAAGCTGATCTGCTTCTGCCCTCACTGCAACCGGAGCTATGACGATTAGACGTAAAAAAGCCCGCACTAGGCGGGCCATCTTACCCATTTTACATCTGGGTGATGGGTAGCCGGGGAACCACCCCCAGCAACCGAGACATAACCAATGACCACTATCGCAGTCAATGATCGACTGCATTCTACCTAAATTCAGGAGAATTGCATAATGCAAAACATGTATGCCTATTATCTCAAGGCAAAACAGAAATCCGGCAAACCTTCCCTTTTCATTTATTTTGAAGCGAAGAACGACGCCCGGGCGCTGCGTGATCTGGAAAACAAAATTGAAGATGCCGAGCTGGATCCGAAAGAGTATTTCAAACCAGTTCGCACAAACTTCCCGGTGGTCGACGACCTGCCTATCGAAGGTGTATTCAGCGAACCTTGGTGTGACCGTTATTGCTTAGGTGATGATGGTTTGACGTGGGAGCTGATCGTTACCGAACCCGCGCAACAGCTGCCGCCGGTAACCGCAAAACAGCCAGCAAAAGACGAGACCACATATTCCGCAATAGACCTCGACAAGCATACTGTGATTGCCGCCGCGTGGCTGTTTGGCCGTGACTGCATGAAAATGACAGGGGAGCAGTTGAAAGCAACAGCCAGGCTTATGATGGATGACTCGCAGCGGTACCCGCAAAACGTCATCATGGCCCTCTCCAATCTTAAGGGGTTCGATTACGTTTACCCGGACATGCCGATAGTGGCCATTGCAGCCATAAAGGCTATCTGGCCACCATTCGATAAAGCGCCAGAGCTAGGCAAAATTAGTCAGTTCGCAACCGAATACCTGAATGCGAAAGTAGATGATCGCCAGTCTGTCATTTCCAAGTGGCAGACGTCGCCCGGTGCCGCAAATAACTCACAGGTAGAATTGCCGCGCACGTCGTCCAGCGCACTGGCCGGCACAGGCAAGAAACCAGCCTACGGCACACCAATAGCGTCCTTTAGCGAATTGGAAACAGTTACCTACCTTGCTCACTACCCATCTGATTTTGATATCAGCAGGCCGCCAATCGGCATTGTTAATGCAGTAAAAGAGATGAAAACGCGCAAAGAAAAGTCCCCATTAGCATGGTATGGACAGTTGTCCGAAACCCCCGGCATTCTGGACTTTTCCCGTGAGGCCGTTGGTACGCTTATCCGCAATGCGCCGGAAACCCTACACCTAACACCTGGCCCACTACGCGACTATATCAATGCGAACCTGATCGAGATTGACGACAAAACAGCGAAGGTAAAAACCCATGCTCAAACCCAATCGCTGCCGCAGGGCGAGGCAGGCTCACTGGCTGATGAACAGCTTGAGAATGAAACGCTGGCAGGCGCAGCAGCAGGTGTTGGCAGCACGGCGCTGGCGGGCGAACTAGTCAGCATGGGAAGTGGTCAGTTCGATGTGTCCGCACTCTTTGAGGCTTCCCCACTTCAGAACGTGCCTGTAGAACCTGCGCCGGAAATCGCCTCAAATGAAGGCGAAAAAGAAGAAGTGGACGCCGCTAAGGATCTTGACCCAACAACGCGCAGCGCGTGGCTGCGGCGCGAAATCATGTTCGCCCTGGACGGTAAAACGTCAGTGATGAGTAAGGATGATGTCGAGGAGCTTCTCACAAAAGCTGGCGATTTTAATCACGTATATCTCGCCAGGCTGCTGGCCAAAGAGATAGAGCCTTGTGATCCCTTCAAGCAACTGGTCGAGGATGATATTTATCACCTCACCTGCGATGTACTCGAGGGTTGGCTTGATGATAAATCCCACCGGATTGATCTGATCAACGAACGCATTGAATCTTATCTGCGCGAAGGTAGCGCAGAGCCTCAAAGCGTCACCCTCGAAAACAAAGAAGTTGTGGAGGTATCCACTCCAGTGAGCGAAACCGCTCCAGAGGAGATCGCCAACGAAGAGGCAGAACCTGCCGTAACTTTCCCGGCCTATTTCGAGCCTGGTCGTTACCACGATATCCCGAACGACGTTTACCACGCGGCGAACGGCATCAGTAGCACCCAGGTGAAGGATGCACGGATCAGCCTGATGTACTTCCATGGCCGCCACGTCATTAAGTCCATTGCACGTGAACGTAGCGATTCCCTGACATTCGGCTCGCTCGTCCACACGATGGCGTTGGAGCCGGAAAAGCTGGCCAACGATTTCAACATCGAGCCAATCATTCCTGAGGGTGCATTCACCGGCGTAGCATCGATGCGCGCATTCATCGAGAAGCACAACGCCACACTGCCAAAAATGACGGACTCGGACACGTTGCGTTCAATCCTTGATGAGCACAACGCCAAGTTGCCTACACCTTACGCGCTGGGCGGGAACGCTGATGAAATCGGCCGGATTTACACCTTGCTACCGCAGGAGTTCCAGAGTATCGCCGAGGGGCAGAAATTCACTGCCACGGCAATGAAAGCCTGCATCAAAGAGTACAACGCCACACTGCCCGAAATGCTGAAAACTACCGGCGGCCGTGATGCTCTGCTCGAGCAATTGGCAACCATTGATCTGGAATTCGCCACGCGTGAAAAAGCCATCCCTGCGCCGCTGCCGATCAGCGGGACAAAAGAGGACATGGCAGCCCGGATCAAAACGATTCTGCCTGAAGCCATTTTTGCGGATGAAATCCTTGATGCGTGGACGTCGTCAGATGACGGCCGCCAACTGGTGACCCAGCAACAGTTGCAGGCGGCGAAAGCCATTCAGCGCGCCCTGTTCACTCACCCGTCTGCTGGCCCTCTGCTGCAACACCAGAACCGCGCTGTTGAGGTGAGTTACTTCGGGATCGACGAAGACACAGGCCTCGAGGTGCGTGTCCGCCCTGACCTTGAAATCGACCTTGATGGTGTTCGCCTGGGTGTGGATCTCAAGTCGACCAGCATGGGCCGCGTGAAACAGGATTTTTTACGTGCCAAATTGCACCGGGAAATCATCGACCGCGATTACCACCTCAGCGCGGCCATGTACTGCGACGTTGCCGCCTTCGATCAGTTCTTCTGGATTTTCGTGAACAAGGACGAGGGCTATCACTGGGTGGCCATCGTTGAGGCCTCGCCTGATCTGTTGGATCTGGGACGACTGGAATACAAAAAAGCGATGCGCGATATCAAGCAAGCTTTCGACACCGAAACATGGCCGGCACCGATCACGGAAGAAGTGATCGACGACCTGAACGATTTTGACCAACGCCGCCTTGAAGCGCTGCGCATTGCATAAGGGGAACGAAAAAATGAGCAATATCACTTTGGCAGAAGAAAAAACGAACTCGGTTACCGACTCCAACATTGCCCTGTTCAATCCTCAATACCTGACAGCCATCAGCAACTTTGCGCAGGTGATGGCCAGCGGCGTGGCCACGGTTCCCAAGCATCTACAGGGCAACCCTGCCGACTGTATGGCAATCGCGATGCAGGCAGCACAGTGGCAGATGAACCCCTTTGCAGTAGCGCAGAAGACCTACACGGTGAGCGGGATCCTCGGCTATGAGGCACAGCTCGTCAACGCGGTGATTTCCACGCGCGGGCCGTTGGTTGACCGTATCAACTACGACTGGTTTGGGCCATGGGATAAGGTCATCGGTAAATTTGAAGTCAAGAAAGGAGACAGAGGGGAATACCGCGTTCCTGGCTGGCAGATGGCGGACGAAGAAGGGATCGGCATAAAGGTATGGGCCACTCTCAAGGGGGAGGCTGAGCCTCGAGAACTTACCCTGCTGCTGGCGCAGGCCAGAACCCGCAACTCTACGCTGTGGGCCGATGACCCACGCCAGCAGTTGGCCTACCTGGCCGTTAAGCGTTGGGCGCGCCTGTATTGCCCTGAGGTCATTCTCGGCGTGTACACGATCGATGAGCTCGAGCAGCGGAACGAGAAAGAAATCAATCCGGGAGCCCCTGCTTCACGGGTAAGCGTCAGTCAGTTGACTGAACCAGTTGCGGCAGCGCAGCAACAAAGCAGCGCCCCACCGGTGGACAGCGACGGCATTGCGGCAGATATCCGGGCGGCGATCGAACAGGCGAAGGCTCCCGAACAAACCACGGCGATCCGCGCGCAGGTTGAGGAGTTAAAACAGAAGTTGGGCATCACGGATTACACCGAGCTGAAAAACAAAGTGGTCAAGCGTCACCGGCAGATCACCACGGCCACAACCGTAAATGCGCAGCTTAAAGCCTGCAAAACGCAAGAGGAATTTTCCGCAGCGGAAGCTTTGGTTCGCCGTTCTGAGCGTGACCTCTGTGCCGATGATCTGGAGCGTTTCCAGATCGCACTGGATGACATGCGTTCTGAGTTTAAGGAGTGATGCATGCTAATCGGATTCGTTCTGTTAGTTAGCGCCTGTGGTCACAATTTCTGTGATGCGCTGCCGGTATCCGAGCGGGTGTACTCGACCAAAGCTGAATGCGAGCAGGTGAAAGAAGCGATCCAGTTGCGCCGGCCACACGCTGTTCTTTTTTGTGGCGAAGCCTACCGACCTGAAAACTGATTTCCAAAAACCAAACCACTCCGGCCATCGCGTTTACCATGGTGGCCGGTTGTGTGCTCGAGGCATAACCATGACCAAATTACTGACATTAGAAGAATGGGCAGATGAAGTTTATACGGACAAGTCCAAGCCTACCGTACCGACGCTCCAGCGGTGGGCAAGGAACGGGAATATCTACCCGACACCGGATAAACAAGGCAGGCAATACCTCGTTAAGCCTGGCGCAATCTATATCAACCCAAACGACTTGAATCTCGGAAAGAAAATAAGAGACGCCCAAAGCGCCGAGCCCGCACGGGCCGCGTTTATGGAGAAGGTAGTCAATGGCACGGCGAAAGGACGGGTATGATATGAAGCTACCCAAGAATTTAACTTATCGTCGGAAAGGTAAATCTTTCTATTGGCGCAATCCTGTGACCAAAAAAGAAATATCGCTAGGGCCTATCGCGCGCAGGGATGCTATTTCACAAGCGATCGAGGCCAATCACTACATTGAGCAGAACTACTCCCCCGTCCTCTTGCTGGACAAAATAAAAGGGACGCAAGAATACACGCTGAATTCTTGGCTTGAGCGATACGATGTCATTTTCAAACGCCGTAAGCTTTCCGAGAGCACTTACAAAGCTCGCAAGGGACAAATAACCATCATCAGCGAGAAGATGGGCGCAATGGTGTTGTCAAAAATCACGACACGCCATATCGCCGAATTTCTAGAATTCTGGGTGGTTCAAGAAAAGCATACTATGGCCACCACCATGCGATCAGTGCTGTCTGACATTTTCCGCGAAGCGATTGTCGAGGGCCACATTGATACCAATCCGGTGACACCAACGCGAGCAGCCACAGCCACTGTAAAGCGTGAACGCCTGGAGCTAGACCAATACATTGCCATTCGTGAAGCGGCAGCAGCACTGCCCGCATGGTTTGGCCTTTCGATGGATCTTGCACTGATAACCGGCCAGCGCCGGGAAGACGTGGCACTCATCCGTTTCGAGCATATTGTTGATGGCCGGTTGCAGATCACCCAGGGTAAAACTGGGGCCATGATCTCCCTGCCTCTGGATTTAGAGTTGCGCGTGTTGGGGCTCAAACTGGAAACGGTTATTGAACGATGCAGGCAGGCCAGCACCACAGGCTTTATGGTCAGTTCCGGGATCAGGAAAAACAGCAAAGATGGATCGCTTAATCCGGATAGTTTGACCAAGAAATTTGTAGCGGCCAGGAAGCTGGCAGGAATAGTTCTTGAGGATTCGCCGCCGACGTTCCATGAGATCCGAAGCTTGGCCGGGCGACTTTATGAGAAGGAAAAAGGGAAGGAGTTTGCGATGAAATTGCTGGGGCATAAGTCGGTAAAAATGACGGACAAATACCTCGATACAAGGGGGAAAGAATACGTGATGCTGTAAAAGACCGAGTATAGAAATTCGAGTAAAATTCGAGTAAATTCGAGTTACACAAAATTAATAGTTATAAATCAATAAGATAAAAAAAGACCGAGTACGATTCCTATACTCGGTCTAGGGAAAGGGCTCTTGGGAGAGAGCCGTGCGCTAAAAGTTGGCATTTATGCAAGGTTTGTTCAACCGTGCATTCTAAGAATAGTCCAAGGTGCAAGTTTTGCCAGCCCAGCGCACACAAGTGATAGTTACAAACAGAAATTAATTACGTACATCTCGTCACCACCCGTAAACTTTTGCATAAGTATCGGGTGGTTAGCTGATTAGTCAGCACACAATTTTTCTGCTCTTTCGCGGAAAGGTTGCACGCTCATTTTCTGACCAGGGTGGTTGGCGTCATCCAGCAGGATCACATCCAGCGATTGGGCACGCTGCTGCCCCGCTTTCACCTGTGCTTCTGCTGCTTCATTGAGTGGATACTGCATCAGGGTGCTGTTGTTAAGCACAAACAAGGCGGCCCCTTTGCGACATTGCAGCGTGACTTCCTCTTTGGTGAACGCCCACTGTTTGCCGTACTCCAGCTTAGTGACGTTAACCAGCTTATCTGCCGCCAGCGCGCTCGACGCCGTTGCCAGCAGCGCAATACCAAGAATTACAGATTTCATGTTTTTGGCCTTAAGTTGCGATTTAAATCGATTTTCCCGCAGTTTGAGGGCATCCGGCAAGGCGCAATGTCATACCGGCGCATAGGTTGCAAATAAACTCACCAACAGCAGCACCGCAGCCCCCAACGCCACCTCAAGCCAGCAGGCGATCACCACCCCGCGCTGTGCCAGATTGGGGGTGGTACGCATTGCGGGGACGATAACGTAACGGTTGGCCAATGCCACCATTACCATCAGTGCCACCAGCCCGGCTTTCACTAACAACAAACGTTGATAGGCGGAGCCGAGATCGACTGGCCAGCGGCCAAGGATGATCAGGCTGTTGATTATGCCCGTGACGATCACCAGCACTACGGCAACATGACCCCAGCGGGAGAAACAGATCAAGGTGGAGATCGCATCACTACGCCACTGCGGTTGTGGCAAGTAGCGCAGGCAAAACAACAACGGCAACAGGCTGCCGAACCAGTAGCCTGCGGCCAACAGGTGCAAGGCGTGGTTAACTCGGTGTGCTATGCCCAATATGCCCGCATGCATCGCCGCATGGCCGATAAACGCCATGTTGATCAGTAGCAGTGCCGAGCACAGCGTCAACGCTTGTCCCCGCTTTGCCGCAGGCAGCAGCAAGGCTAACAAGGCCAGCAGGGAAAAACCCAGATGCCAGCGCCAGGCCTCACCAAAGGTGGTGCCCAACACCGCCCACCAAATGCTCAATTGCCAGGTATCCGCCCAGCCATCACCCATCAATCCGGCCTGAATAGCCAGCATCAGCAAGGCGGTTAGTGCGGAGATCCAGGTCGAGGCGAGCAGCAGCGGGCGCACATCGCGGGTGATTATCGGGGAAAGGCGCTGTGGCGACAGGACGGCGGTGAACAGGCTGACGCCAAACATCAGCATCACCGCCGTAAAGTGCACAAAGCGACACAGCACAAACAGGGTCGCCAGAGTCATAGCTTAGTTAACGGTAAAGCTGTACTGACCTTTGGTTTTATGACCGTCAACGGAAACCACGTGCCAGCTGACCTGGTATTTCCCCGCAGCCAGATCACTTTCAATCGGTACGTTAATCTGGGTGTTGTTGCTTGGATCCAGATCCAGCTTGCCGGTTTTAACCACGGCGTTATCTGGGCCGGTCACTTTGACACCGCTGAAGTTAGGCTCGATGCCTTCGGAGAAATTCAGCGTCAACACTTTTGGCGCAGAGCTTACGGTGGCGTCTGCCGCCGGAGTCTGTACTTTCAGGTGGGCATGCGCCAACGCCTGCTGAGAAGACAAGCCGACAAACAGTACAAAAATGGTGGAAAGCAGGCGATAGGATGAACGAATTTTAGCGATCACGGAGGAGTCCTTTATCAATTATGTAGGTGATAAGGGCCAAGACCGGTTACGCGGAGCGATGTTTCCGCAGCCTCAACCCACCACTGTGATTGCGCCACGGGTAAACAGCAGAAGGAGTGGGTAACTCACTGTTATAACTCTCTACCTCCCGGTAGCGTATCGCGTTAAATCATAACGACGGTGAATCGGCAAGTCGAGCACATCACTGATATTTTGCGATCTGGCAGCACGTATCGCTATAGCCGCCCGATAAACACAGGGCAAAAAAAACCGCGTACGGTGAAAAGTACGCGGTTTTCAGATTGATGACAAAAGCGGGTTATCAGGCCTGGCCGTTACCGCTTACTGCCTCGGCACCCATTCTCTTCAGATCTTTATCAATGAAGAACAGTGCCTTGCCGCTGTTGCCTACCAGCGCCAACTTGTCCAACACGGATTTGAACAGCTTCTCTTCTTCGTGCTGCTCGGCAACGTACCATTGCAGGAAGTTGAAGGTTGAGTAGTCTTGTGTGGTCATTGCCACGTGCGCCAGTTCATTGATTTGACGAGTGATCAGTTGCTCATGCTCGTAAGTCTGCTGGAAAACGTCCGCCAGTGATTCAAACTCTACCGGCGGTGCAGAAATGCTGCCGATCAGTGGCAAAGCACCAGTATCACTGAGGTAGTCGAACAGACGCTGCATGTGCTGCATCTCTTCACGTGAATGTTCTTTAAGGAATGCTGCAGCCCCTTCGAAGCCTTTATCGCTGCACCAGGCGCTCATTTGCAAATACAGATTGGCGGAATAGAATTCCAGATTCAGTTGCTCATTCAGTTTCGTGGTCATTGCTTGCGTTAGCATGAGGATCCCTATTATTTTTGCAGGTCATAAACTTAATTGACTACATTATGCCTTGATTAACACAAAATAAAAACACTTGATTTACATTCATTAATTTAAGATTAAATTTACCTGTAAATTCAATTGGTTATAAAATAACTTATTTTAACATTAAATTATTATGATAATCATTTTCATCTTTATATTTACAGTAAGACGAATCATTCTTATTTAACAAAATAAACCAGCGACATTAGGCTTAAACATTATATCACCCTGCTTTTTGTAATGGCTCTACGCCCAGAGTCTGAAGATGATAGGGATATGTTGGCTTGAGAAGCTTGCCAAGCGCGGCACGGTAGATTACCTTCTGCGCTGAGTTGCCGTTACACACTAGAAGGAAAATAGCATGGGCTACAATCTGGCAGAACTTTCCAAAGACGAGATGGACAAGGTGAACGTTGATCTGGCCGCGTCTGGAGTAGCATTCAAGGAACGCTACAATATGCCGGTGATCCCTGAGATGGTGGAACGTGAGCAGCCAAAGCATCTGCAGGACTACTTCCGCGAGCGTGTGATGCACTATCGCGTCGAATCACACAAATTCTCTCGCCTGCCTTACGAACCTAAAATGAAGTAATGGCCCCTCACCCTAACCCTCTCCCACAGGGAGAGGGAACCGATCGAGTGTGTTTGAAATTTCTCGGGACTCACCTTGGATGAGGAGGTGATCGATTTTGCCAAAGTTACCGATTTACCTCCAAATGAGCAGGGGCTAACAGCTCCCTCTCCCTATGGGAGAGGGTTGGAGTGAGGGGGCAGCAAAACGGTCGGTAGCCAGCATCAGCTGGTGCAAAATACCCGGTTCATCCGTGGAGTGCCCTGCCCCTTCGACAATATGAAGTTCAGCCTCAGGCCAGGCTTTGGCCAGATCCCACGCGTTTTGTACCTGACAGGCCATATCGTAACGGCCATGAACGATCACCGCCGGAATATGACGGATCAACGGAACGTTGCTCAGCAGTTGGTCATCGCTGTCGAGAAAGCCCTGATGGCTAAAGTAGTGGTTCTCAATACGGGCAAAGGCCAGCGCGAAATCATCTTCGCCAAAGGAGGCGGAGGCACCGCTTGGTAACAGCGTTACCGTTTCCCCTTCCCACACGCTCCACAGTTTGGCAGCCTCAAGCTGCACTTGCAGATCCGGTGACGTCAGGCGTTGACGGTAGGCAGCAATCACGTCCTTGCGTTCTTCCTCCGAAAGGATAGACAGCACCCGCTCCCATTTATCCGGAAAGAAGCGGGAAGCGCCGTCTTGATAATACCAACTCAGCTCCTGCTTACGCAGCGTGAAGATCCCCCGCAGCACCATCTCGCTGACGCGTTGCGGATGCGTCTGTGCATAGGCCAACGCCAGCGTGGACCCCCAGGAGCCACCAAAGACCAGCCACTGATCCACTCCGGCCATGACACGCAATCTTTCAAGATCGTCAACCAGATGCCAGGTGGTGTTATTGTCCAGGCTGGCATGCGGTTTGGAACGGCCACAGCCGCGTTGATCGAACAACAAAACCTTATAGCGCTGCGGGTCGAACAACTGGCGATGATAAGGTGCGCTACCACCGCCAGGCCCACCGTGGATAAATACCGCAGGCTTACCGTTTGGATTGCCACTCAGCTCCCAGTAGATCCGGTGCCCATCTCCAGTATCCAGCCAACCGCTGTCATAGGCGGATAATGGCGGGTACAAACCTCGTAATTGTTCCATGGCGCGTACGTCTCTCTGTGAGTGATACCCTCATCAAAGCCGAAGCCGCTCATCAGGTCAACGGTAAAACGCTAAAACCTCCACCTATACCAACATGTTAGTGTGCGTTTGCTCAAAATGAAGTCGACTTGCTTTTACGCATATGGGGTTCGCGCATTTCTTGTGCGGTTTTGGCTTCAATACTCAGCTCTGCCGTGGGGCGTAATAACAGGCGTGGCAGGCCGATAGGCTCACCCGTTTCAAGACAATAACCGAAATCACCGGTTTCCAGGCGCTGCAGGGCGGCGGCCATCTTCGGCAGCAGGCGGGTTTCCCGATCCAATTGGCGGAACAGCAGGCGCAGATCTTCTTCGCGCGCGGCTTTATCCGCTTCGTCACCGCTAATATCGCCGCTGTCGATATCACGTTTCAACACGTCGATGTGCTGCCAGAGTTTTTGTTGCTCGTCCAATAGGCGTTGGCGGAAAAACGCCCGCTGCTCCGTATTCATGTAATCAGATTCTGGCATCGCCAGCAGTTGTTGCTCGCTTAATAATGTCATGACTGTCATGGCACACTCCGTGTACATAAGTTTGTTACATTATAACATTTTTAACACATAAAGGTTAATAATAAATAATCATTGGATAAACAAGGCGTTGACGTTTCCATACCCTTTGCTGCTTGCATATGATGGCCGCTAGGGGGTTAATGGTTCAGCAAGCCACCCAACCATAGGTTAACCAAGAGGCCATCATGAGTAAGGGAATGGACAGCAAGAAAAATGCGAAGAAGAAACCGTTGAAAACCCCAGCCGAGAAAAAAGCGGAGAAACGTTCCAAGAAAGGACAGTCGTCTACATCTGGTGAGTAAATCAGTTTCTGACCGTAGTTAAACCCGCCGAGGCGGGTTTTTTGTTACCTGCGAAAAGACAGGTTGGCATCCCAACCTCATATCGTTAAGCTAGGGAGTAGACTTTAGCTGGGAACATCATGATGTTACGTGTAATCGATACTGAAACCTGTGGGCTAGACGGCGGCGTAGTGGAAGTCGCTTCCGTTGACGTGATCGACGGGCAAATCACTAATCCGATGAGCGACCTGATCAGCCCAGATCGGCCTATCGGCCTGGACGCCATGGCCATTCACCACATCACCGAGCAGATGGTTGAGGGCAAGCCGCGTATCGCTGTCGCTATTGGGCGTTACCAGGGCAGCCAATATTATGTTGCGCATAACGCCGCCTTTGATCGGGCCATGCTGCCAGAAATGAACGGTGCCTGGATTTGTACCCTCAAGCTGGCACGTACGCTGTATCCAGACATTAAATATGGTAATCAATACCTGCGTTATGCGCTGAATCTGGATGTGCAACTGCCGCAGGACTCCGCGCTTTATCCACACCGTGCACTGTACGACTGCTACGTAACCGCCGCACTGCTACAACGCATTGTGCAGGACTCCGGTTGGACGCCAGAACAGATGCTGGAAATCACCGAGCAGCCGGTATTATTGAAAAAATTCAAGTTCGGCAAATATCGTGGGCAATCTATTGAGCAGGTGGCGCTGGAAGATCCTGGCTATCTGCGTTGGATGCTGAAATCAATCGACGATCTCAGCCCGGATATGAAACACACGTTGAAATACTACCTGTTGGGTTAATCAAGCGGGCAGTCTCCTGCCCGCGATGATTTATTCCGCCAGCGCCAGAATAAACGCATATTCCAGTGCAATATCTTCGTAGGCCTTAAAGCGCCCAGACTTGCCGCCGTGGCCGGCATCCATATCGGTATACAGCAGCAGTTGGCGATCGTCGGTTTTCAACTCACGCAGTTTCGCCACCCACTTGGCAGGCTCCCAGTATTGCACCTGCGAATCATGCAGCCCGGTGGTGACCAGCATATGCGGATAATCCTGCGCTTTCACCTGGTCGTAGGGGCTGTACTGCAAGATGTAATCGTAATACGCCTTGTCGTTTGGGTTGCCCCACTCGTCATATTCACCGGTGGTTAGCGGGATGGACTCATCCAGCATGGTGGTTACCACGTCCACAAACGGCACCTGAGCCACTACGCCATTGAACAGCTCAGGAGCCTGGTTGACTACCGCGCCCATCAGCAAGCCACCGGCACTGCCGCCCATGGCGAATACTCGGTCAACATCGCCATAGCCCTGCTCTACCAGTGTCTTGGTGACGTCGATAAAGTCGTTAAAGGTGTTTTGTTTGTTGAACAGCTTGCCGTCTTCATACCAGAGCTGCCCCAGTTCGGCACCGCCGCGAATATGCGCCAGCGCGAAGACAAAGCCGCGATCCAGTAAGCTTAGGCGGCTGGCACTGAATGCCGGATCCATGCTGCTGCCATAGGAGCCGTAGGCATACACCATCAGCGGGTTCGCCCCATGTGCAAAGCGGTCAGCACGGTAAACCAAAGATACCGGCACCTCAACGCCGTCACGGGCTTTCACCCACACGCGCTCGCTACGATAATCTTCCGCCGTGAAGTTTTTCACTTCCTGCTGCTTGAGCAACTCCCGCTCGCCACTGTCCAGATTCAGCTCATACAGCGTGGTTGGCGTGGTCATGGAGGAATAGCCGTAACGCAGCACCTCGGTTTCCGGGTCCGGATTATAGGCCAGCCAGGTGACGTAGGTCGGATCGTCAAAAGCGATGCTCTTGTCTTCACCGCTCTGCCAGTGGATTTGGCGCAGCTGGGTCAGCCCGGCGATGCGCTCCTCCACCACCAGCCAGTCACGGAACAGGCTGAACCCTTCGAGCATGACATCGGTGCGCGGGGCAATCAGTTCCTGCCATTGGCTTTCCTCAGCCTGCTCGCTCTGGTACAAGCCAAAGTTCTTGCCGTTTCTGTTAGAGCGAATGTAGAAATGCTCACGGTAGTGATCGAGGGCATATTCGTGATCTTTACGGCGCGGCGCAAACATCTGCGGCTTACTGTCTGCACTGTCCGCATCCAGCAACAGGATCTCTGAGGTGGTGGTGCTGCTGAGGTGGATCAGGATAAAACGCTCGGAGGTAGTTTTTTCCAGGCTGACGTAGAAAGTGTCATCCTGTTCCTCGTAGATCAGCACGTCCTGCTGCGGATCGCTGCCCACCACGTGGCGATAGACCTGATACGGGAGCAGTGTCTTGGCATGTTTACGCACGTAGTAGACGGTGGCGGAATCATTCGCCCACTCGAAGTTGCCAGAAGTGTTTTCCAGCACCTCGTCGGCCCAGCTATCGTCGCCTAGGTTCTTGAAACGGATATCGTATTGGCGGCGCGACAGGAAGTCCTCCGCCACGGCCAGGCGCTGGTTGTCCGGGCTGACGTCCAACCCGCCCAGCGTATAGAACTCGTGCCCTTCCGCACGCTGATTGCCATCGAGCAAGGTGTCCCAAAGCTCGGTAGCCGCTGCGGGTTGCCGCACATACAGCGCATATTCATTACCCGGCTCATAGCGGGTCTGATAGCGGAAACCACGCCTGACGTAAGGCACGGAATGTTCCTGCTGTGGGATACGCGCGACCATCTCCTGATACAGAGTTTCGCGCAGCGCCTGTTGCGGCTTTAGCTGCGCGTCGGTGTAGGCATTTTCAGCCCGCAAATAGTCCAATACCTGGGGGTCGGTACGTTCGTCATCGCGCAGCCAGTAGTAGTCGTCCACACGCGTGTCACCATGGATGGTAATTGGGAAAGGCCGTTTTTCTGCCTTGGGAGGTGTCATCATTGCTAAATCATCCGCTTACTTTGATTAAGGCAAGAGTGACACGAATTTCACCAGCTTAACAAGCCGCGTAGCTATTTTTTCAATGGGAGTGTCGGAACAGACAAGAGGGAGGATTTCCCCCACAACATCGCTCCAGTTCCCACAAAAGTGGCTGGGGCGATGCGGAGGATTAAGTGGCGAACCGAGGCTAACGTTTGGTAAACGCGATGACAAACAGCTCATCCAGCCCTGGGTAGATATCCTGGATCACCTGCTTGAGTTCGCTGAGCGTCATATTCTCCTGCTGCGCATGTTCATGCGTTAGCTCATCCAGGCGCACCGGCGTTACCGACTTTACCTCGATATAACAGAAAAATACGCCGTCTTCGTTGCGGCTGACACGCAGCACCTCATTCGGCTGGAAATGAGCTTCGCTGGCATCCCGAATGGTGATGGTTTTGCGCCCGGCCAGAATATCTTGCTCAAAACGGCTGAAGAAGGTTATCTCACGGGACATACTGGATCCTTGGTTATGGTCATGTTGCTGTATCACTGCTTAGGCGGCCTGCTGCTCTTCTGACGCAGCGCCTTCTTCCGGGGCGGCGGCAGGTTTCTCACCTTTGGCTTTAGCGGGCTTTTTGGCTACTTCTTGCGGGGCACCACCACGCAGGATCTGCGCCAGCACATCTTTGTGTTCCGCCAGGAAGAAGCTCAACCCTTCACGCTGTTCTTCTTCCAGCGTGACTGGCGCTTGCTGCAACCATTCACCGAGGCTATCGGCCAGATCCAACATTTTGTCGTAGGCATCGGCTTCTTTCTTATTTGCGAAAGTCATTTTTTCCTCACCGTTTCTCACTACTACATATTTCACTTCAACAGCCATGAGCATCTTCCTCAAAGGTTATGATACTGTATTTTTATACAGTATAGAGTGATTTCGGGCAGGGCTGCAAGCGCCCTGCCGTTTATTATTTCAACAGCCGCACTTTGCAGCTCTTGCCTTTGATCTTACCTTGCTGAAGCTGTTGCAGTGCCTTACGGGCACTGGCCTTACGGATAGCCACATAGGCATGCACAGGGAACATGTCGATCTTGCCGACTTCTGCCGCCGTTAGCCCGGCATCACCGGTCAATGCCCCCAGAATATCGCCAGGGCGAATTTTAGCCTTACGGCCGCCGTCAATGCACAGGGTGACCATTTCCGCTTCCAGCGGCGTGTTAGGCGCCCCGCTCAGCTCAGACACGGGTGACCATTTTGCGCGCATGGACAGATACTCTTCGAGAGCATGGACTCGCACCATTTCCTGCGGCGTACACAAGCTGATCGCCAGCCCGCTCAGACCGGCACGACCAGTACGGCCAATGCGGTGGACGTGAACCTCAGGGTCAAACGACAGTTCGTAGTTGACCACCAGTTCCAATTCTTTGATATCCAGGCCACGCGCGGCCACGTCGGTCGCTACCAGTACACGGCAGCTGCGGTTGGCAAAGCGAACCAGCACCTGGTCACGATCGCGTTGTTCGAGATCGCCATGCAGCGCCATACAACTGATACCACGGGCTTCCAGCGCTTCATACACGCTCTGGCAATCACGCTTGGTGTTACAGAACACCACGCAGGACGCTGGCTGATAATGGCGGATGGCGCTCACCAGCACCGCAGGACGCTGATCGCGAGTGGTTTCATAGAAACGTTGTTCGATAGAGGCTTGCTCATCGCCATCTTCGACCTCCACATTCAGTGGCTGGCGTTGCACACGGGCGCTAATACGTTCAATGCCCGCCGGATAGGTGGCGGAAAACAGCAGGGTCTGGCGCTGTGGCGGCGTGTAGCTGATCACATCATCGATATCATCGGCAAAGCCCATGTCCAACATGCGGTCGGCCTCATCCAGCACCAACACGGTCATCTCGTCCAGCACCAGGGTTTTCTTGCGCAGATGCTCCTGCACACGGCCCGGTGTACCCACCACAATGTGCGGCGCATGCACCAGGGAGTCGAGTTGTGGCCCCACCGGCTGGCCACCACACAGGGTCAGTATCTTGATGTTCTGGGTAAAGCGGGCCAGGCGACGCAGCTCTTTGCTCACCTGGTCGGCCAGCTCACGCGTCGGGCACAGAATAAGCGCCTGGGTTGCCACTTTGGCAACGTTGATTTTATCCAGCAGGCCGATGCCAAATGCCGCCGTCTTACCGCTACCGGTTTTCGCTTTGGCACGTACGTCCTGCCCGTTCAGGATGGCAGGCAGTGCTGCGGCCTGTACCGGCGTCATTTCGGCATACCCCAGTTCGTTGAGGTTGGCCAACTGTTCAGCTGGCAGCGGCAGGGAAGAAAAAGAAACTGTGCTCACGGCAATAACTCTTATATAGCAAGTGGAAAGGCGGCGCTGCGCTTGGCTGGCACCGGATCAGGCGCAGATGATAACAGAGTTGGTGGGGTTTCCGGATTTCAGCGTTAAAAAAAGCGGTTAATATGCACCGCTGGTCGTACGCAATCGTTTTCGTATATACTGCGCGCTCAGTGTCAGACCCGTGAATTCATTCAGATCCAGGTATCAGACTATGTTAACTATTGGAACCGCCCTGCGTCCTGCCGCCACCCGCGTTATGCTACTCGGCTCAGGCGAGCTGGGCAAAGAAGTGGCCATCGAATGCCAGCGTTTAGGCTTGGAAGTGATTGCCGTTGACCGTTATGCCGATGCCCCAGCCATGCATGTGGCACACCGTAGCCACGTCATCAATATGCTGGATGGTGCGGCGCTCAAAGCGTTGATCGAACAGGAACGCCCCGATTTTATCGTGCCGGAAATAGAGGCTATTGCCACCAGCATGCTGGTTGAGTTGGAGCAACAGGGCCATCACGTCGTCCCCTGTGCCGAAGCCACACGTCTGACCATGAACCGTGAAGGTATTCGCCGTCTGGCCGCTGAAACGCTGGAGCTGCCCACCTCCAGCTACCGCTTTGCCGATAACGAGCAAAGCTTCCGCCAAGCGGTGGCCGAAATCGGTTACCCGTGCATCGTCAAGCCAGTGATGAGCTCATCCGGCAAAGGGCAAAGCCTGATCCGTGAAGAGCAGCAACTGGGCGCCGCCTGGGATTACGCACAGCTTGGTGGCCGCGCTGGCGGAGGCCGGGTCATTGTTGAAGGTCTGGTCAAGTTTGATTTCGAGATCACTCTGCTGACCATCAACGCCGTCGATGGCGTACATTTCTGTGAGCCGATCGGCCACCGTCAGGAAGATGGAGATTACCGCGAGTCCTGGCAACCGCAACGGATGTCAGAGCTGGCATTAAGCCGTGCTCAGGCGATCGCCGCAAAAGTGGTTAACGCACTGGGTGGATTTGGCCTGTTCGGCGTTGAGCTGTTCGTCTGCGGTGATGAGGTGATTTTCAGCGAGGTCTCCCCACGCCCGCACGACACCGGCATGGTCACGCTGATTTCGCAGGATCTGTCAGAGTTTGCGCTGCATGTGCGCGCTTTCCTTGGGCTGCCGATTAACGCGATACGCCAGTTCGGGCCGGCCGCCTCTGCGGTGATCCTGCCAGAACTAAGCAGCGACAACGTGCGTTTCAGCGGGTTGGAGACGGCACTAAGTGGTTATAATCAGGTGCGGCTATTCGGTAAACCGAACATCGAGGGCAAACGCCGGATGGGCGTTGCACTGGCCGTTGCACCAGAAGTAGGGCAAGCTGTAGAGCTGGCCAAACAGGCCGCTGCTGCGGTGGCAGTGCAAGGGTAAAGCGGTTGGGGGTTCGGGGATACCGGCCCCCGCTAACGTCAGTAGTTTTCGTCGTGTTCGCTGTCTTCGTCCAGATATTCGGTCGGTTCTTCCTGCTGCTGTTCTTCTTCATCGTCGAACATCACGCTAACCTGATCGCCCTGATGTTTTTCGCGGATTTCCTGCGCCACAGTGGCGATGGCCTCTCCGCTGCTCATGCCCTGCCCCATCAGCAGATGGATACGTTCAGCAGCTTCCTGCTGTTCTTGATGACTCAGTGACGGCATACCTGCAAGCATGTCTTTCTCCCCGGTAAAATAGGCGTGAATTATACGCGCTAACGCCGCGGATCCCTACACCTGTTATTCGCTGGCCCGCAAGGGAGAGGCATTCTCACTGCGCCACTGTTTTAAGCGATGCAGCCACAACATCACATGCCATGTCTGCTTGATCCCCCGCATATTGTCGATCATCATCCGCTGAATGCCACGCCGGGAGAAATCTTCAGCGATCTGTTGTTGCGCCTGCAGTTCGGGCTCACGGCGAATACTATGGCAAATCCCCAGCGCCTCACGCGCGATTTGCCAGTGGAAGGCAGCGCAAATCGGAATCTTGCTGCTGTAACGCTGATTCAGTGCCACCAGCATCTCGACGATTTTCATATAGTGGCGCTGATACTCGACGTTCGCCTGCCCGATACGGCGACGGTTGCTGATCGAGCGATCGTGTACCCGTTGGCGATATAGCGGTTTGCTCAGGTATTTAACTCGTTGAGCATTGAACATCACCTCGGTGGTCCATGGGATATCCTGGTGGTGTAAACCAGGTTCGAAATAGAGTTGGTGCTGCTTGATAAAATCCAGGCGATACACGGCTAACCACACCACATGAATAAAGCGTCTTGATTTCAACGCTTTTTCCAACCACTGTACGCCAGAAATAACCGCCGTATCTTTCAGGCGCGTAGCAGGAATAATGTGTTGCAAATCACCATTGCTTGCAAAATAGCGTTCGCCGTTACATTGCATCACGTCTAATTGATGTTCTTCGGCTACTGTAAGCAGCGTTGAATACATTTTCGGATCCAATAAATCATCGGCATCGGGGAAGGCGACATATTTACCACGGGCCACGGCCAGCCCGGCATTGCGAGCATTGGAGACCCCTGAGTTGGGCTGATCGATGACCTTGATATGTGGATGCTGCGCGGCGTAGCGGTGCGCGATCTCTCCTGAGCCGTCGGTGGAACCATCGTTAACAATGATCACCTCCAACTGCTGCTCATGTTGCGCCAGCAATGAATTCAAGAAAGGAATAAATAGCTCCCCAACATTGTGCAAAGGAACAATAACGCTTAATTTTAATGACATTGCTGCCCTCACCTGCGGGGTAATTAGAATAATTATCGGGTAAAACAAGATACATTTATTATTTTACTTATTAAAATATTCACTGAGTAAATTTCTTTCGGCGAATATATAATGGCATTTTACATTTTATATAATGGCAGACGTGGCAAAAAATGCTCCATTTACGCTTGGTTTACTTTTCATCCGGCTAATCTGTAAGCAGCACCCTATGGCGTAATGTGGCAGAATGGCTGCCAACACCGCTGTTTACGTGAATCAGGTTGATTGAACCCTATGAATGCCACCGCCCCAAATCTCAAATCATTACCCTATACGCGCGAAGCCGTATTAACGCTGTTCGCTCCATTGGCACAGCAACCTTGGGCTATGCTGCTGCATTCAGGCTTTGCCGAGCACCCGCATAACCGGTTTGATATTCTGGTGGCAGAACCTCGCACCACGCTGACGACTTGCGGTGCCAGCACTGAGATCCAACAGGGAGAGACTCGCAGTAACTCACCTGAAGATCCCTTTGTGCTGTTACAGCAACAGCTAGATGCTCTCAACCTGCATCCGCCACTGAACGGCGAACTTCCCTTTCAAGGGGGAGCGCTAGGGCTATTTGGCTATGACTTGGGACGACGTATCGAAGCGTTGCCGCAGTTGGCACAGGCCGATATCAAGCTGCCGGATATGGCAGTGGGCATTTATGACTGGGCACTGATCGCCGATCATCATCAGCAAAAACTGACGCTGCTCAGCTATGGGGATGTAGAACAGCGCTGGCAATGGCTTAACCAACAGCGGGTTGTGCCACAGCCCCCCTTCGCCCTGACAGGCAACTGGCAGGCCAACATGACGCGCCAACAATATGGCGAGAAATTCCGGCGTATCCAGGACTATCTGCGCAGTGGCGATTGCTATCAGATCAATTTGGCTCAGCGTTTTTCCGCCCCTTATCAAGGGGACGAATGGCAGGCATTCCAGCAGTTAAGCGCCAGCAACCGTGCGCCGTTCTCCGCGTTCCTGCGCCTGCCCGCCAACGCGGTGTTGAGCGTTTCACCAGAACGTTTCCTGTGGTTGGCCGATCGGCAGATCCAGACCAGGCCCATCAAAGGTACGCTACCCCGCCTTGCCGATGCCGCGCTGGATGCAGAACAGGCGCAAAAGTTGGCCAATTCCCCCAAGGACCGGGCCGAAAATCTGATGATTGTCGATCTGCTGCGTAATGACATTGGCCGTGTAGCAGAGCCTGGCAGCGTGAGGGTACCGGAACTGTTCGTGGTTGAGCCATTCCCGGCGGTCCATCATCTGGTCAGTACCATTACTGCCACCCTGCCCGCTAACCGCTCGGCTAGCGAGCTGTTGCGCGCCTGTTTTCCCGGCGGATCGATTACCGGCGCGCCCAAAGTGCGGGCAATGGAAATCATCGAGGAACTGGAGCCGCAGCGCCGTAATGCCTATTGCGGTAGCATTGGCTATCTCAGCGTTTGCGGTACCATGGACACCAATATCACCATCCGCACCCTGATTGCCGAAAACGGGCGCATCAACTGTTCTGCCGGTGGTGGCATCGTTGCCGATAGTCAGGAACAGGCGGAGTATCAGGAAACCTTTGATAAAGTAGGCCGTATCTTGCCACAGCTGGGGGAGTTTACCGTTTCGTGAGCCATCAGGACTATCCGGCCTCATTGGCCGATTTTATCAGCCGCTTTCAGTTGCAGCAGCCGCAGGCGATGCAGATCTCTCACAATTCGCGCCCAGCCGCCGTGCTGATCCCGATCGTTTGTCGGCCAGAACCGAGCCTGCTGCTCACCCGCCGCGCCGATTCACTGCGTAAACACGCAGGTCAAGTGGCCTTCCCCGGCGGTAAAACCGATGCTGAAGACGGTTCCCCCATCATTACCGCACTGCGTGAAGCGCAGGAAGAAGTAGCGATCCCGCCGCAGCGGGTGCATATCCTCGGCCAGTTGGCCCCGCTCGACAGCAGCACCGGTTTTCAGGTGACGCCGGTGGTGGGCCTGATCCCGGCAGATGTCGCGTTTCATGCCAACGAAGATGAGGTCGCCGAGGTGTTCGAAATCCCGCTGCACGAAGCACTGCGGCTCTCACGCTATTATCCGCTGGATATTCATCGCGGTGGTCACGCACATCGAGTCTATCTTTCCTGGTATCAGAGCCAGTTCGTTTGGGGCCTGACGGCCGCGATTATTCGCCGCCTGGCACAGCAAGTCAGCATTTGAACTCGGCATTTTTTGCGACATACGTCACGTTAAAGCCGGGATTACCTGTCGTTTTGAGTATAAAGCGATCGCTATCACTCCAGCAGCCTGTTTTATCAACTACCGTTACCGCTATCGATGTTTTAAAAAAACTGTAAACTCTCTCTTCAACCTTACGAAATACCTGTAAAATAGCCACGACCGGAATAAACCACTAATATTATAAGGATTACCCCGGTCGCGTTTTAAGGCGTTAACAGCAATACCAAGGATTACTTTATTTCATGCGAAAAGGGCCGCAAAACCCGTACGGCCCTTTTACACTATCGCCGTTCCCTGCACGGTTTTTAACCGCAGCAGCCATAACAATATGCCTCTTTAAGGAGTTTTAGCGTGATTAGCGTTTTCGACATGTTTAAGATCGGCATCGGCCCGTCCAGCTCTCATACGGTTGGACCGATGAAAGCCGGCAAACAGTTTGTCGACGATCTGGTAAACGAAGGCTTGATGCCTTCCGTCACGCGTGTTGCCGTCGATGTTTACGGCTCACTCTCATTGACCGGTAAAGGTCACCATACCGATATCGCCATCATTCTCGGCCTGGCGGGCAATATGCCTGATACCGTCGATATCGATGGTATCCCGGGCTTTATTCGCGATGTTGAGCAACGTCAACGCCTGATGCTGGCCAGTGGCCTGCACGAAGTCGATTTCCCCCGCGACGGCGGCATGGTATTCCGTAGCGACAATATGCCGCTGCACGAAAACGCCATGCAGATCCATGCCTTCGCTGGCGACAAACAGATTTACAGCAAAACCTATTACTCTATCGGTGGTGGGTTTATCGTTGACGAAGAACATTTCGGCAAAGCCGAAAGTAACGAAATCTCGGTTCCCTATCCGTTCCACTCGGCAAGCGAAATGTTGGCTCACTGCCATGCCACCGGCCTGTCTCTCTCAGGGATGGTCATGCAAAACGAACTGGCATTGCATAGCAAGCAGGAGATCGAAGCCTATTTCGGCAACGTTTGGCAAACCATGCGCGCCTGTATCGATCGCGGCCTGAACACCGAAGGCGTACTGCCTGGCCCGCTGCGGGTTCCGCGCCGTGCCTCAGCCCTGCGCCGCTTGCTGGTTTCCTCAGACAAACTGTCCAGTGACCCAATGAACGTGATCGACTGGGTCAACATGTTTGCGCTGGCGGTGAACGAAGAGAACGCCGCCGGTGGCCGCGTGGTGACTGCCCCAACCAATGGAGCCTGCGGGATCGTCCCAGCGGTGCTGGCTTACTACGATCATTTTATCGAATCCGTCAGCCCGGAAACCTATGTCCGCTACTTTATGGCGTCCGGTGCCATTGGCACGCTGTATAAAATGAACGCCTCGATTTCCGGTGCCGAAGTGGGCTGCCAGGGCGAAGTCGGCGTGGCCTGTTCGATGGCCGCTGCAGGCCTGGCCGAGTTGCTTGGCGGCAGCCCTGAGCAGGTTTGCATCGCCGCCGAAATCGGCATGGAGCATAATCTGGGCTTGACCTGCGATCCCGTTGCAGGCCAGGTACAGGTTCCTTGCATCGAACGCAACGCCATTGCCTCAGTGAAGGCGATCAACTCGGCGCGGATGGCACTGCGCCGCACCAGCGAGCCACGCGTGTCGCTGGATAAGGTGATCGAGACCATGTATGAAACCGGTAAAGACATGAACGCCAAGTATCGTGAGACCTCCCGTGGCGGTCTGGCGATCAAGGTTCAGTGTGACTGATTAAGACCGTCCCCCTCGTCATCACCGGCGAGGGGGAACGGCTTACGAAACCTGAACTGGCTACGCAGCACGTAGGGGCACCACATGCTTCGCCTGCTTAGATAATCAATAGATTAACCAGAGGAACCCCTCTTCGCCCCGTACAAATTCAGCAATACCGCTAATCTGAGCGCCTTTTGCCCATCCGCCGGTTAACCCCCAAATCTCCCCTTTGATCGCGCGAATCGAAATAATTTGTTGAGTTACCATCAATTTTCCATGCGAACAGGCTAGAATTAGCCAAGCATAGTATTACTGAAATTACGCCTGGAAGTGGCGTCAGGCAGCTAGACTGAACAAGGACTTACCGGATGTTGATGACCCAACTTGCCGCATCGAAATACCGCTATTACCGTTGGCTTCTCGCCGGCGCGGTTGGGTTGGCTATTTTGTTGATTTCGCTGTATACCCGCTACTATCAGGAAGTCCGTAATACCGAGCAGAACCAGCGCGTCCTGGCCAGCCGGGTGATCAGCAAACTCAATACGTTGCTGCTGCCCGCAGAACAACAGGCACTCAGCACCATGACGCTTGTCGGGCAACCCTGCGACTCGGTGATATCGACGCTACGCTTTCGTGCCGCACAGAATCAGGCACTGCGCTCGTTGCTGCTGGTCAAGGACGGCAAGATTTATTGCTCCAGCCTGTTTGGCGAACGCCACTATGTGTTTACCACCCTTTTCCCGACCATGACCAAAGGCGGCATGCAACTGGCACTGCGCCCTTCCATCATGGTAGCAAAAGGAACGCCAACGCTGGTGCTATGGACTCCGTTGCCCGATCAGAGCACCAGCGGAGTGTTGCACGTTTTCAATATCGATCTGTTGTCCAACTTCCTGCTGGAACCGCAAGAGCCTTATGCTCACCGGGTAGCCCTGAACGTGGGGGCCTATAGACTGGAATATGGTCAACAGGAAATTACACTGAGCGATAGCAAAGCCGAAGACCTGCAATACACCGCCAAATCTGCCAAGTATCCTTTTTCCATCTCCCTGTTTGGCCCCGATGCCCGTTCTCTGGCGCTGGCCGCGTTACCCCGCCATATTCCTCTGGCGCTGATGCTGAGCCTGCTGGCGGCCTACGTGGTCTATCTGATCACCGCCAACCGCATGAGCCTGTCTTACCATATTGGCCACGCCATTGCGCATCGAGAATTTCGCGTTTATTGCCAGCCGATTATCAACAGCGATAATGGGCGCTGTGTCGGTGTTGAAACCTTGATGCGCTGGAAGAACAAGCGACAAGGCTGGATTTCGCCAGACGTGTTTATCCCGCTGGCCGAACAGCACGCCCTGATCATTCCCCTAACGCGTTATCTGATGACCACGGTGGTAGAAAACCTCAACCTGTTCCCTCCTCGCCCCTCTTTCTATATCAGCATCAACGTCGCAGCCGAGCATTTCAATACCGTCAGCATTATTGATGACATCCGCAGGATCTGGCTGCCCGCCCATCCGATGCCTTCATTGATGCTGGAGCTGACGGAGCGAACCGCCCTGTCGGAGATTCAGTATGAGCAGATTAAAACGCTCAAAGAAATGGGCATCATGCTGGCGATAGACGACTTTGGCACCGGCCACAGCTCGCTCAGTTACCTGAAAAAACTCAGCCCGGACGTGTTGAAGATCGATCGTGGCTTTACCGCCGCCATTGGCACCGACGCGGTCAATGCCACCGTGACCGACACCATCATTACGTTGGCACAGCGCCTGAAATTAAAACTGGTGGCCGAAGGGGTTGAGACTGAGGAACAGGCGGAGTATCTGCGCTCGCAGGGTGTAAATGCCTTACAGGGGTATTATTTTGCCAAGCCGATGCCGATCAACGTGTTTCCACTGTGGCTGCAACAGTATGAAACCCGCCAACGCGTGCTGCATCAACAGCCGAAAACAAAAAAAACCCGAGAGAATTGCTCTAATCACCGTACCCCCTCACCCTAACCCTCTCCCACAGGGAGAGGGAACGGATCGAGTTAGCCTGAAAGTACAGTATTCAGCATGAGCTTTGACTGACTCACTTTGGATGAAGGAATGGCCGAGGTTGCTGAGATTATCTCCTCTCGCCCAACAGAGCTGGGGCTATCAGCTCCCTCTCCCTGTGGGAGAGGGTTGGGGTGAGGGGAAGACCACTTACTCGTCTTGCTCGTGCAGCGGTTTCACCTTGGTGATACTGACCAGCTCGATGCGATAATCCGAGATCTCAAGGATTTCAAAGCGCAGATCGTGAAGTTCGACTACGTCGCCTACCGTTGGCATCTGGCCCGAGTGAGAGAGCAGGAAGCCCGCCAGCGAGGCGTAATCCTCGGTGGGGCTAACCAGATGGTCACAGTCCAACGCCTGCTCCAACGAGTGGAGATCCGCCCCGCCTTTCACCAGCCAGCGGTCGCCATCCTCGATAATATCCGGCGTTTCATCTTCGTCCGGGAACTCACCGGCAATCGCTTCCAGCACGTCTAATGGCGTGACCAGCCCCTGCACCACGCCAAACTCATTGGTCACCATCACCAGACGGCCCTTGGCCCGGCGCAATACCGCCAGCAGCTTGATCACGTCCATGGTTTCCGGCACCACGATCGGTGGAGTACGCGCAGCAAACTCGGCGATATCCACGCCCTGATCCAACGCGACCAGCAGATCCTTGGCACGCACCACGCCGATAAACTCGTCCAACTCATAGCGGCAAACCGGGAACAGGCTATGCGGGGTATCCAGCAACTGTTCGCGCACCTCATCACGGGAACGTTCACAATCCACCCATGAAATCTCGGTGCGAGGCGTCATTACGCTGCGCAAGGTACGGGAAGCCAACGTCAGCACACCGCTGATCATGTAGCGTTCCTCCTGCGCAAAGGTTTCTTTCACCTTACGCAGGCTGTCTTCATCCACCTGCTGCTGGGTACGCTGTTGCCCCATCAGGCGCATAATCGCTTCAGCCGTGCGTTCGCGCATCGGGCGGCGAGATTCGTGCTTGATGAAGTTGCGCCGTGCAATCTGGTTAAACATCTCAATGAGGATCGAGAAGCCAATCGCCGCATACAGATAGCCTTTCGGTATGTGCACGCCAAAGCCTTCGGCAATCAAGCTCAGGCCGATCATCAGCAGGAAGCTCAAACAGAGCACCACGATGGTCGGATGGGCGTTCACGAAGTTGGTCAAAGGTTTCGAGGCCAGCAACATCACCGCCATCGCAATCACTACCGCAGCCATCATGACCGGCAGATCGTTGACCATCCCCACCGCCGTGATCACCGCGTCAAGCGAGAACACCGCATCAAGGATGACAATCTGCACCACCACCGCCCAGAATTTGGCGTAGCCACGGTTGGCACCTTCCTGATGGGTACTGCCCTCCAGCCGTTCATGCAACTCCATCGTGGCTTTGAACAACAGGAATACCCCACCAAACAGCAGGATCAGATCGCGGCCAGAGAAAGCGAATTCCCCCACGCTGAACAACGGTTTGGTCAGCGTCACCATCCAAGAAATCACCGACAGCAATCCAAGACGCATCACCAAGGCTAATGAAAGACCGATAATGCGCGCTTTATCACGCTGCTTGGGCGGCAGTTTGTCGGCAAGAATGGCGATGAATACCAGGTTGTCGATACCCAGCACGATTTCCAAGACCACCAGGGTCAATAACCCGGCCCAAATCGAGGGGTCCATTAATATTTCCATATCAGACTCCAGAAGAAAGACAGGTTGGCAGAGCGGCGCTCAGACGTAGGGAGGCAAACGCAGATGTGGCGTTGGCGATGACAGAGAGAAAACGGGATGGCACTAACAGGAAGCAGCCATAAGGCCGAGCGAACGTTATTGCACCAGCAGGTGGTGGGTGAAACCTTGTAAAACAGTAACTTCGGTGACAGTCCATAGGGAGGGCTGAGGCCCTTCACTCCTTGGTTATGAAAGAAGAATGCACTCTAGCAGGAAATTTTTCGCCAGAAAAGTGGCTTCGTTCAGTTTACGTCTCATTTTGTAACAGCTTTGCTGTTTAATTCCGCAAACTAACTATTCGGCTTAATCGATCCACTAATAGCAGAGCAATGTCACAAAATTTATTTTTTCACGCACTAAAATAAATGGCGTTAACGGGAATTAACGGCCACAGGTTTTTGAAACTGCGTGATAAATGTTAAGTGTGAGTTTCTTTTTTTCTACCATAATGTATTTGAACCAACGTATCTGAACCGCGGAAGTGACTGCCAGGATGGTGATGAGTCAAGACACGATCCGTGCCTTAAGTTCAACGAGGAGGTAGCGAGTGGCAATAGCTATTATCATCGGCACACACGGGACTGCAGCGGAACAACTGCTGAAAACAGCAGAAATGCTATTAGGTGAGCAAGCCAACGTCGCCTACATAGATTTCGTTCCCGGTGAGAATGCTGAAACGTTAATTGAGAAATACAATGGGAGAATCAGTGAACTCGATACCAGCGATGGCGTCCTGTTTCTGGTTGATACCTGGGGCGGCAGCCCGTTTAACGCGGCCAGCCGTATCGCAGTAGACAAACCACACTATGAGGTTATCACCGGGGTTAACATTCCCATGCTGGTGGAAACATTCATGGCTCGTGATGACAACCCAAGCTTTGACGAACTGGTCGCGCTGGCGTTGGAAACCGGCCGTGAGGGCGTGAAAGCGCTGAAGAAACCGGTGGAAGAGAGTGTTAAGCCCGTCGCGCCACAAAGTGCCCCTGCCCCAAAAGCCGCCGCGCCACAAGCGCCTCTCGGCCCCAATGACCATATGAAAATCTGCCTGGCACGTATCGACGACCGGTTGATCCACGGCCAGGTTGCTACCCGCTGGACCAAAGAGACCAACGTCAGCCGCATCATCGTAGTCAGTGATGAAGTGGCCGCCGACCACGTCCGTAAAACCTTGTTAACTCAGGTTGCCCCTCCAGGCGTTACCGCTCACGTTGTTGACGTGGCAAAGGCGATCCGCGTCTGGAACAACCCGAAATATGCGGGTGAGCGCGTGATGCTGCTATTCACCAACCCAACTGACGTTTGGCGTCTGGTGGAGGAAGGTGTGGATATCAAATCGGTGAATATCGGTGGTATGGCGTTCCGCCAGGGCAAAACCCAGGTGAATAACGCGGTGTCCGTCGATGAGAAAGACATCGAGGCGTTTAAGAAGTTAAACGAACGCGGGATTGAACTTGAAGTCCGTAAGGTCTCTTCCGACAGTCAGCTAAAAATGATGGACCTGATTAACAAACTCAATTAACGGCAACGTCGTTAATTTTTTACTCAGAGCTGTTTGGTCATATAGGAGAAGTGCAATGGAGATCACCACTCTTCAGATTGTACTGATATTTATCGTTGCCTGTATCGCCGGGATGGGTTCCGTCCTGGATGAGTTTCAATTCCACCGCCCGTTAGTGGCCTGTACGCTGATTGGCTTCGTTCTCGGTGACATCAAAACCGGTATCATCATCGGCGGTACGCTGGAAATGATCGCACTGGGTTGGATGAACATCGGGGCTGCGGTTGCGCCCGATGCGGCGTTAGCGTCGATTATTTCCACCATTCTGGTTATCGCCGGTGGGCAAAACATCGGTGCCGGTATTGCCCTGGCGATCCCGCTGGCAGCAGCAGGCCAGGTACTGACCATTATCGTGCGTACCATCACCGTGGCCTTCCAGCATGCGGCGGACAAAGCGGCAGAACGGGGTAACCTGAACGGTATTACCGTGATCCACATCGCGGCCCTGTTGGTACAGGCAATGCGTGTCGCTATTCCTGCGGTGATCGTTGCGGTCTCTGTCGGCACAGCTGGCGTCCACGCCCTGCTTAACTCAATTCCGGAAGTGGTCACAGGCGGTCTGAACATCGCCGGTGGCATGATCGTAGTAGTCGGTTACGCGATGGTCATCAACATGATGCGTGCCGGTTATCTGATGCCATTCTTCTACCTGGGCTTTGTTACCGCAGCCTTCACCAACTTTAACCTGGTCGCACTCGGTGTGATCGGCGTGGTGATGGCAGTGCTCTACATCCAGCTCAGCCCTAAATACAACAAGTCTCAGGTGGTTCAGGCCAACCCTGCCGGTGCCAACGACCTCGATAACGAATTGGACTAGGAATAGGTGAAAGAAATGGTTGATACAACGACTCAAAAGAAACTGACACCTGCCGATATTCGAGGCGTATTCGTACGCTCCAACCTGTTCCAGGGTTCATGGAACTTCGAACGTATGCAGGCGCTAGGTTTTTGCTTCTCCATGGTGCCGGTGATCCGTCGCCTGTACCCAGACAATAACGACGAACGCAAGCAGGCAATCAAACGCCATCTTGAGTTCTTCAATACGCAACCGTTCGTCGCAGCGCCAATCCTTGGCGTTACCATGGCGATGGAAGAACAGCGTGCCAACGGCGCACCGATCGACGATGCGGCCATCAACGGCATCAAAGTAGGTCTGATGGGGCCACTGGCCGGCGTAGGTGACCCGATATTCTGGGGTACCGTTCGCCCGGTATTTGCCGCATTGGGTGCGGGTATTGCCATGAGTGGCAGCCTGCTCGGCCCACTATTGTTCTTCGTGATGTTTAACCTGGTGCGCCTGTTGGTTCGTTACTACGGTGTCGCCTACGGCTATCGCAAAGGGGTCGATATCGTTAGCGATATGGGCGGTGGTTTCCTGCAAAAACTGACGGAAGGGGCGTCCATCCTCGGCCTGTTTGTCATGGGGGCCCTGGTTAACAAGTGGACGCACGTCAATATCCCGCTGGTGGTGTCGAAAATTACCGACCAAACCGGGCAAACCCACGTAACCACGGTACAAACCATCCTTGATCAGCTGATGCCTGGCTTGGTACCGCTGCTGCTGACCTTCGGTTGTATGTGGTTGCTGCGCCGGAAGGTCAACGCACTGTGGATCATCATCGGCTTCTTCGCCATCGGTATCTTCGGTTATTGGATTGGTCTGTTAGGTCTGTAATAGCAATTGATAGCCGGGGGGCAACCCCCGGTTTTTTTATTTATGGAGTGGTGAGATGTCGCTGACCGATGGCGTAATACTGATTTTTATTCTGCTGATGCTGGCGTATGCGCTGTATGACGAGTTCGGCATGAACCTGCTGAAAGGCAAAACGCTGTTAAAGGTGCAGCTCAAGCGGAGTAACCGTCTGGACTGCCTGATTTTCGTCGGTCTGATTGCTATTCTGCTCTACCGCAACCTGGTCGAGCAGGGAGCGCCGATAACCACCTACCTGCTAATTTCCCTGGCGTTGATTGCGGTATATATCTCCTATATCCGTTGGCCCAAGATGTTGTTTAAAGCCACCGGCTTCTTCTATGCAAATGCGTTTATTGACTATCGACGCATCAAATCCATGAATTTATCCGAAGATGGCATTCTGGTTATCGACTTAGAACAGCGTCGGTTATTAATCCAGGTTACGCACCTGGATGACCTGGAAAAAATCTATAATTTTTTCCTTGAAAATAAATGAGTTAAACAACCCCCGCTCCATACTGATTAATTGACAATAATTTTTTTGGGTAATTAATCAGCATGGCGGGTGTTTTTTCTGCTTATTATTTCCACACCTTTGATGCAACTATCGCCATTATTCCCCTCAATAAACACGCTAATGAAAATAAGTCTCAATTTCACCCAATACCCAGTGAAATTAAACGTTGTCCGCAGCAAAAATATTATGGTATGGTTGCGCCGTCATTGGGGAGTAGCCGGTTTCTGGGGGAGTCATAACCAGAAACGCCCGTATCAACATACTCGTTTCGTCAGCGAAACGTGGTGCGGGCAGCCAGGTAGGTTGGCGAGACCATAGGCACGTAACTCCGTCGTAAGGTTGGGGGTGGGTTACGTGTATATGGAGCCACCCGGCCGAGACTATTTCAATGAACCTTTCCGCAACTCTTATCCTGGCTTTTGGCATGTCTATGGACGCGTTTGCCGCGTCGATCGGCAAAGGTGCCACTCTGCATCAACCGCGTTTTCGCGAAGCTATCCGTACCGGTCTGATCTTTGGCATCATTGAAGCCATTACCCCGCTGATCGGCTGGGGCATCGGTCTGTTTGCCAGCCAATACATCATGGAATGGGATCACTGGGTCGCCTTTAGCCTGCTGTTTATCCTTGGCGCACGCATGATCGTTGAAGGGGTGAAAAACAAACCGGAAGAAGAGAAAGTCAATCGTCATGGTTTTTGGGTGCTGGTTGCTACGGCCATTGCCACCAGTCTGGATGCGATGGCAATCGGCGTAGGTCTGGCATTCCTGCAGGTTAATATCCTGCATACCGCGATGGCGATAGGTATGGCGACCATGATCATGGCCACGCTGGGGATGATGGTTGGCCGGTTTATCGGCCCGCTGCTGGGCAAGCGCGCGGAAATTCTTGGCGGCGTGGTGCTGATCGGGATTGGCTTTAATATCCTGCTGGAGCACTTGGGCTACCTGGCTTAATCTCTGGCGACGAAGCCTACTCCCTCACCCTCTCCCCAAGGAGAGGGAACCGATCGAGTTCGTTGATCTTTTTGCGTAATACCTCAACTTTCTTGCTTTTACACCCTAGTTTTCGAAGCTACTCTGGCCA